>JAJYOM010000012.1 GCA_021796175.1 Thermoplasmata archaeon | reverse complement strand
GTCGGTCCGTCATCCACTGCAATCACTCGCTTTCCATTCAGATTTCCGTCTCCTTCAAATGTTATGGGGGAGGCACATTCAATCACAGTGGCCCTGCTGTGGACACTTTCAATGTTCTGCCTGATCTTCTCAATGCCTGATTTGTCTGCCGTATCAACCTTGTTTATTATGATAACATCAGCGCTTCGGAAATTCGCCTCGCCGGGGTGGTAGAGGAGCTCGTTGCCGGCCCTGAAAGGGTCTGCAACAACGATCTGCAGGTCCGAGTGGTAGAAGGAGAAATCGTTGTTTCCACCGTCCCACAATATTACATCCGCCTCCTTTTCTGCTTCGCGGAGTATCTTCTCATAGTCCACACCAGCGAAGACAATTGTGCCGTTGTCCAGGTGCGGCTCATACTCCTCTCTCTCCTCAATCGTCGTGTGGTATCTGTCCAGATCGCTGTATGTTGAGAATCTTTCGACCTCCTGGGACTGCAGATCGCCATAAGGCATCGGGTGCCTTATTACAGCGACCTTCTTGCCCATGTCCTTCAGTATCGCGGCAACCCTTCTTGTTGTCTGGCTCTTCCCGGACCCGGTCCTGACTGCCAGAATGGAAATCAGCGGCTTTGAGGACTTGAGCCTTATCTGCCTGTTTCCCAGCAGTGTGAAATCTGCTTCACAAGAAAGTGCAATGGATGCCTTGTGCATCACATCAACATGAGATATGTCGCTGTAGGCAAATACGACCTCATCGACATTCCTGTCTCTGATTAAGTCGGGCAATTTCTCTTCCGGGAAGATGGGTATGCCCTCTGGATAGAGCTTCCCGGCCAGATGCGGCGGGTAAATCCTGTTCTCTATGTTGGGAATCTGCGTGGCAGTGAAAGCAACAACCTCGAAATCATCGTTGTCCCTGTAGTATGTGTTGAAGTCATGAAAATCTCTTCCCGCGGCCCCCATAATCACCACCTTTCTGCGCATTCAGCCACCTTGGTGAAATGATCAGGCATGAAGGCTAAAACTGTTCTGCAATAATCCGCTCAAGGTTGCTAAAGTCCCACGTGGCACAGAATATCTGTCAGGTTTTTAATTGCATATTGAATATAAAGTCTGACAGTCGTCAGCTGTTCAGATACAGTTAAATAAGCAGAAAAACATGCGTGAGAACAGGGTTTGGGATGCAGTTAGCTGTAGAAATTGCCATTGCAGCGTGGTCTGTTGTGTCAGTGGGCCTTTCAGTCTGGACATATAATGATGCGTGGATGCTCGCCTTTTCAAGAGGGTGGGCTGCTGTTTCGCTGATCCTCGGTCCTGTCGGATTTGGTATTTATATGCTGCGCTCCAGGGTAGCTGGAATGAAGAAACCTGCGGGGCAGCTTCCCGGTTATGAGTCAAGGCAGGTTGAGGAGGCAGCGGCACCAAAGCATCACAATGCCGCACCGGTGGTTTCATCAGGCGGGGCGGCCAAAAGCATACCTGCCGGGCATGAATTCGAATCTGCCAGACTGTCACAGGGATTGCCTCACTGCCCCAAATGCGGAACCGCTGTTTCATACTACGACGTCAAGTGTCTGAGATGCGGACAGCTGATCAAGCCGGCTGTCGCAGGCAGCTCATTCTGATTTCTTGAGCTCCCTGACAATTCTGTCATGTGTCTGCGTAATGCCTTCGACACCTGTATTCAGGAGGATGCATCTCGATGACTCCACTTCTCTCCTGAAAAACTCCTCCTGCTTACGGTCGTCCCTTACAAGGAGATAGGGGTTGTACCACGGCTCTTTTGCCATCGTTCCCCACTTTTCTTTTGGCCCTGAGCCGGGCCTTATCATGTATGTGCCCTCCTTCAGAACTTCTATTGCCTGGTCAGGATCAAGTTCGACCTGCGCCGGCGATGTGTTATCCCTCCTCAGCAGCACGAGCAGGTTAAGCTCAGCGAAGTCGGCAACCTTGCCTTCACCCTTCATCCATTCTCTGGGCAGCAGTGCCCTTGAATTGCCGAATGCATAGAAACACCAGTTTCTTCCCTCGTCAAAGACACACTTCCTTTCTCCCTTTTCGCACTTCTCCCAGCATATGCTGTTCTGGCAGTCCTGCTTTCTCATGACGACATTCTCACACTTGCAGGCGTCCAGTATCGGTCTGAGCCACGGTTCATTCTCCTCATTCTCCGACCTGACGTAAAGCCTCCTTTCCGGCTGCCTGACAAAGAACCTCTGGCCACTTCCACTCTTCAGGGCGGGAGGGTGCTGGATATACACCCAGTCATCGCCAATGACCTTCCCGTTCTGCTCCTGGAACAACTGGTTCACCTGGGTCGTCTTCCCGGTTCCGGTCGGTGCAACAACGACAACCCCCTTTCCATTGAGTTCAGCGCAGGCACCATGTATCGAGTGCGTATTGTAGTGTTTCTCCAGTATTGCGGCTGCCATGCCAAGTGCCCAGCTCTTTGCCTGTCCGTAGTACTCGGTGTTCACAAAGAGAGCTGTATTCAGTTCTGGACAGTACAGTGCATGAGCCTCAGTGTCCGGCACCCCCACAACCGAATAGACGAATGCATGTGGAAGCGAGGATGAATTATTTGGCGCCGGCCACCAGTTTTCCATCCAGAAATCGTACTGATGCTGGCTGTTGCCCGTGAAGCGCACAGTTATACCGTTTATGTTTGCATCCCACACCAGTTTCCTGTCATAACTCAGGTACTTCAGGGCGTGACCAAGCTCAGCATTCATTTCCTCCCTTGTGGCATCCTTCCTGGACTTCGCCCGGGAAGTCTCCCTTGTTATGTAATTATTTAGCACAGTCATAAAAGACTCACATCTCTGGTAATGTTTGGTGGTTAAAAAAGATGTGCAATCTCCCAGCCACTTTCGGTCTATTCCCTGCTGTGTCCAGGCTACATGAGCCTGTGAACCGACCGGAGAATCACTGCCTGTGAAGCAAGCTTAAAGATGTATACATCACTGCTTCCCACGGTCTGAGAATGGGTTGCCTGATGCTTATTGGCGAGAATGAGAGAAGGTACTTCATCCCCGAGAGCGGCGGAACTGTGAGGATTGAGGGGCTCGGGGTTGTTGATTCCGGCAGGCTTGCATCGTACACTGAAGGTGAAAGGGTGACAGTTGCCGGCAGGAACTTCATTCTGCTCAGGCCAACACTTAGTGATATGATGTCCTATCTGGAAAGGGGACCGCAGGTGATACTTGAAAAGGATGCTTCTCTCATAGCACACTTCCTCGATGTAAGATGTGGCTCCACCGTGCTGGAAATAGGTGCCGGCTCAGGTTCTCTTTCGCTCCTGCTTCTACACAGGGTGGGTGCTCAGGGGAGGATAATCACATATGACAACAGGTTGGAGCACCTGAGCGTCGCCAGGTCCAATATCGAACGGTTTGGCCTGGAAAATTCATGGTACCCGGTTCTCGGGGATGGAAGGCGCTTTGTCGGCAGCTCGTTTGCCGATGCTGCGTGCATGGACATACCCGATCCCTGGAATGCACTCAGAACCTGCTGGGATGCATTGAGACCAGGTGGAATGCTTGCCTCATATTCCCCGACCGTAAACCAGACAGAGCAGACAGTGACTGAGGCATTGAAACTACCTTTCATGTTCGAAACGAGCTTCGAGGTCATGCTTCGCAGAATAGTTGTTTCGCCTGGTGCGACCAGACACAGTTTTGAGGGGCCCGGTCATACGGGATATATTTCACTATTCAGAAGATTGGGTGGCAATAAATAGGTATTAAGTGTTCAAGCGGCAGAGAAAAGCTGATACCTCATGGTTGACTTCGACTTCCTTGCGGCCGCCATCGCATCTGTATTCGTCGTTGTGAACCCGATCGGCAATATTCCAATCTTCTATTCGCTCACCGTGGGCTATGACGAGGCTACCAAGCGAAGGGTCATACTGAAGGTTGTATGGGTGACACTCGGTGCGCTGATACTTTTCGGTCTTCTTGGCAGCGTCATATTCAAGATCTACGGCATCTCCCTTCCCGCATTCGAAATTGCAGGCGGGCTGCTCCTTTTCTCAACCTCGTTTTCAATGCTTCACGGCGAAACTCCAAAATCCAAATCGACATCCCAGGACACTGATGAGGCAATGGAAAAGGAATCAATCGCAATCGTTCCTCTTGGCATTCCACTGTTCGCCGGTCCGGGTGCGATCACAACAGTCATAATATTCTCGGGAGAGGCACACAGTGTCGTCAATGAGCTCTTCGTAATAGTTGCGATTGTTGTGACCGCTCTGTCTTCCTTCTTCGCGCTCACATTCGCCGGTCCGCTCTTCAACAAACTCGGCAGAATGGGAGCAATGGCTTTTTCAAGGATCGAAGGCATTCTTCTGGCCGCGCTCGCCGTCCAGTTTGTCTTGTCCGGCATACTGGCTGTTGTTCACACAGTCATATGATGCGCCGCTTTCCTTTCCTAGCACAATTTACTTATCGATGCTGCTTCGTAGAAGCAGTTCAATGACCTTTCTTCAAATACAGCCGAGTTCTTCTGAAAGCAAAAACCGGAGCAGACTGCAGCATGCGCATAGCTGATGTTCAGACTTCATTCCTGCTTAACAACAGGCAGCTCTGGTCTATCGGTTCTATAGTAATGATAAGGTCGATCGGTTTCGGTGCGACATGGCCGTTCATGGCCATATTCTTCCAGAGCGTTTTAGGTGTTCCAGTCTATTATGTCGGCATCATTTTCGGCATACTTGCTGTGCTCTCAACTTTTTTCCAGATAATAGGTGGGCACCTGGCTGATTTTTCAGGGAGAAGGGTGACAATGGCTCTGGGAAGCTTTCTGGGCATTCTGATATACGGCGGTATAATTGCAGGACTGCTGTTTCACATGCCTATACTTCTGATAGTCATCCTATTTATTGCAACATCAATTTCGGGCGGGCTGCTATTTCCTGCGGCAACCGCGACTGTCGCAGATGTCACCAGCAGTAAGGACAGGGAGAGGGGGTACGCGATATACAGGATAATGGCGAATGTGGGCTGGGCAGTAGGGCCGCTGATAGGATCGCAGATTTGGAATTCGGGCGTCGTCTGGATCTTTGCGGTGGTCGAACTGTCGCTCCTTGTGCAGCTTGCTCTCATACTCGGTCTGCTGAAGGATGTATCCGCAGTCAGGAAGGGCAGAGCGTACAGCCAAATGCATTTTTCAGATTATGTTGTCCTGGACTATCCTCTGTTAATTTTCTCCGCCGGAACGCTGCTGCTGATGATACTGACATCCCAGTTCTCGGTTACGCTCCCTCTTTTCGCCGATATGAAACTTGGCATAAGCGCTAGCCGGATTGGGTATGTTTTCGCTGTCAACGGTTTTGTTGTTGTGCTGGGCCAATTCCCGGTGACATCGCTCGTAACAAGGATGAGGGAGATAGACGGCATAATACTCGGCACAGTGATCTATATTGCCGGTTATCTGCTTGTAGGCTTCTCAGGGAGTCTCCCCGCTCTCATGGCCGACATGGTGGTCATAACAATCGGAGAGAATTTCACCACACCCACTATTTCGAGCATCATATCCAGGCTCGCCTCTTCAGACAAGATCGGGAGGTACATGGCCTTCAATGGCATGTCGAACTCCGCAGGAAGGGCGCTTGGACCGGCAGCAGGCTCATTCCTGCTTTACTTCCTCTTCAGCAACAGCATCGCAATATGGCTCGCACTGGATATTTTCGGACTGAGCTCCCTACTGATAATGCTTGCAATCAGGCACACTCGTTATGTCGAAAGGAAAGAACTGGAAGTCAGGGTCTGATTTGGCGGGCAGACATCCGCCGGTCGGCACCGACTCCACTGTGCGAGGTAGATGACTTAAATACAGATTCTTATTCAAGAGCCGTTGAGCAAATGCCAGTATATGAAGTCAGGATCACACTCAAAGAGGGAATAGTGGACCCGGAAGGGGAAAACACGAGGAAGACGCTGCAGCTGCTCGGCTTTGAGGAGATAAAGCAGGTTTCATTCTCCAAGCTTTACACCCTCTCAATTGAGGGGGGCGGCGGGGCCGCGGACCGTGAAGTCGAGGAGATATGCAGGAGGCTCCTCGCCAATCCGGCGATACACAACTACAGCTACAGGTTGATCGACAAGCTATAATGGAACAGGTAAGTGCCATGAACCTCTCTTCTTCCGATGCGGGCATTGGGAACGATGTCGAAACAGTCAGGATCACTCACGCCTCTGAAAAGGAGCTGCTCAATGTTGGAGACAGCATGAGGCTCGGTATGTCGGCAGATGAGCTGAAAAGAGTCCAGTCATACTTCAGTGCACGCGGAAGGGAGCCAACTGACATTGAACTGCACTCTATAGCACAGGCCTGGAGTGAGCACTGCAGTTACAAGACATCAAAACCTGTCCTGAGACGCTTTGTCTTTCCGCTGGGCAAACGCGCATTCGCAACCGGTGATGCGGGTGTGATGGAATTTGACGAAACACATGTTTATTCACTCAAGATGGAGAGCCATAACCATCCGAGTGCCATAGAACCATACGGTGGCGCGGGCACCGGAATAGGCGGGATTGTCAGGGACATTCTCTGCATGGGCACAAAGCCTGTCGCGCTCGCGGATCCTCTCTTCTTCGGGAACCTCGACACACCGCTGAGGGAAGTGAATCCCGGGGACAAGCATCCAAAGTACCTGTTCGCAGGCGTGGTTGCAGGCATTCGCGACTACGGCAACAGGATCGGCGTTCCGACAGTGACCGGTGGTGTCTGGTTTGACCAGAGTTATCTGTCAAACTGTCTGGTCAATGCGGGCTGTGTCGGATTTGGCAGAAAGGACAGAGTGGTCAAAAACGGCTTCACAAAGAAGGGCAACGCAATAGTCATTGCAGGCGGCCTGACCGGAAAGGACGGTATACACGGTGTCAACTTCGCCTCTCAGGTGCTGACTGCAGGTTCGCATGAAAGCGACAGGGGAGCTGTGCAGCTTGGCGACCCGATAACAAAGGAGCCGCTGATTAACGCGGTTCTGCAGCTTGTAGAAGAAGGCATGATTGATTCAATGAAGGATCTTGGCGGAGGCGGGCTGTCGGCAGTTGTGGGCGAAATGGCATCTTCCGGCGGTTATTCAGCGATAATAGACATAGACAGTGTCCCGCTCAGGGAGAGGGGGATGCGGCCATGGGAGATATGGGTCTCCGAATCCCAGGAGCGCATGCTCCTGTCAGTCACCGAGAAGCATCTGCCGCATGTGCTGGATGTCTTCGACTTCTGGGATGTGAAGGCATCAAAGATCGGCAGTGTGGCTGCAGGCGGCAACATTGTTGTGAAGCACAACGGCAGCACAATCCTGGACCTTGAGACTTCTTTCTCTGTAAAATCGCCGGAGTACAGCAGGCCGATGCAGAAGAAGAAACTGGAAAGGCAGAAGGTCAAACCGCTCGATTTGCTGGACGATGTCGGCGAGATGGTAGAGCGGATCATCACGGACACCAACATTTCAAGCAGGGACTGGGTGGTCCATATGTACGATTACGAGGTCGGAGGCAGAACTGTCATCAAGCCTCTTCATGGGCTTCCCGGTCATCAGACACATGGTGATGCATCAGTTATCAAGCCCGTGGAAGGCAGCTGGCGCGGACTCGCTGTCGCAGTAGCTGCTCAACCCTGGATTGCATCAGTCGACCCCTATCAGGGCGCCATATCCGCAGTTGATGAACTGTGCAGACAGCTCGTATCCGTGGGTGCCAGGCCGGATGCATTCACCAACTGCCTGAATTTCGCCAACCCGGAAAGACCGCATATAATGTGGGAATTCTACGAAACAGTAAGGGGAATGGCCGATGCTGCATCCCAAATGAAGCTGGCTGTCCCTTCCGGGAATGTCAGTTTCTACAACGACGGTGAGCATGGACCAATCATGCCCACACTTTCCATCATGGGCACCGGCATAATCAAAGACATAAGGCGATCCTGCACTGCTGATTTAAAGCGGGACGGGAGCTATGTCTACCTTATCGGAAAGCAGGACAACCGTCTGGGATGTTCAGAACTTTCGAGGATTTACAAGACAAGTGACATAGAGTTCGCGCCTGTGGACCTGAAGAGACTCGGCACCCTTTCCACATCTCTTGTGAAGGCAATTTCAGAAGGTCTTGTGCTCTCATGTCATGACATATCGCAGGGCGGCCTTTTTGCCGCCGCCGCAGAAATGGCATTCGGCGGGGACACAGGGCTGCTCGTTGACACCACCGAACTTGGTTCCGGTGACCTCAGGGCAAAGCTCTTTTCAGAGGGACCGACGAGGTGGCTCATAGAGGTTGCACCGCAGAATGTGAAGAAGATCGAATCCACATTCGGGCAGTATGCAAAACTTCTGGGAACAACCGGGAGCTCGAAGGTAACTGTCATGGAGAAGGGGAACATAGAGTACACCGAAGAAGTGGAGTATCTCAGGAAGCTCTGGGAAACACCGATTTGGGACAGGATGGGATCGTCTTGAAACTCTCTGACATCAGGGTTGCCGTAGTACGCATTGAGGGCACCAATATGGCCGATGAAGCGGCAGCAGCGGCCGCTGCTTCCGGCGCAAAGGCGGAGCTGCTTCACCTGAAGCAGCTCGAGGGAAGGTGCGGCCCTGCTCTCAGAAGGTCGCTGCAGGATTACAGCATGCTCATACTTCCCGGCGGATTTTCTTCGGGTGACTACGTCAGGGCAGGTGCAATATTTGCATCAAGGATCAAGAGTTCGCTTGGGAGAGACTTCCTGCATTTCATCGACGAGGGCAAGCCTGTGCTCGGAATTTGCAATGGCTTCCAGGTCCTGGTAGAACTTGGCATATTGCCCTCCGGCGGGGAGAAAGGCGAACTCCTGCCAAGGGCGGCGCTTGCAACTAACCTTTCCACAAGATACGAGTGCAGACCCGCTTTTCTCAGGAATGTGAACAGGGGGCATTGCGTGTTCACAAGAAAGATACCGGTGGGAAGCATACTTTCTGTGCCCACCGCACATGGCGAGGGCAAGCTGACGTTTCCTCCCGGCAGGGCGGATGAGTGGATAGCGCGTCTTGACGAAATGGATGAGATGGTGTTCAGATATGTCGACGACAGCGGGAATTATGCGGGCTACCCCTGGAATCCGAACGGCAGTATACACAACCTCGCCGGCATAACAGACGATACAGGTGTTGTCCTCGGTATGATGCCGCACCCGGAACGGACCTACTGGCGCTACCTGCATTCCGACTGGACACGTGCAGACCTGACTGGAAACATGCACGGCGACGGCAGGCTGATATTTGATTCGGCCTTCGAATATATAATTTCAAAATTCTGATCAGGCGATGGAGACACTGACCTCCACCATATCCCCGTCCTTCAGCGAAAGCTGTGTCCTGAGGTGCCTGCTCGCTATTACTTCCATTACATCGGTGTAATGCGTTCTCACCGGTATGATGACCGAGCATTCCAGACCCTGAATCATTGCAAGAAAACATTTCACGTCTCCAAAAGTGCGGCCCTTGCTCACAAAGCCGTCAATCCTTATCCCTTCCGAAAATGTCAGCGTTTCGAAAAGAGGCATGTCTGCCGGAGCGACCCTCACATTCAGTGTTCCCTCGTAGGGGGTGAACATCAGCTTCTTTGCAAACTGCTGCTTGTACCTTGGCTGCGAAATGTAGTAGCGCCCTTCGCCCAGGCCGCTGAACAGTGCACCATGTATCTGCAGGTTGCGTGTCGGCTCGAACAGCAGCTTGTATTCGAGGTACTCCCTCTTCAGCAGTTCCTGACCCGACCTGCTTATCATTATCCGCTGCCCCCTCTGGCCGATCTGCCTGTCGACAAGCTTCTGTTCAGCAAGCTTGAGTATCTCCTTGGATGCTGCCTGCTGGCTTATACCAAGGGACTCTCCGAGCCTTGCTGAAGTTATGTCGGCGAACGAGTTGAGTGCACCCATGATCGCAAGCTGCTTCAGCGTTCCTGTGTGGTCTCCCTTCATTTTACATTCACACTGCTGACTGTTTCCATAGCACATCCGGGATTAATTATTACTGCACCTCATCGGACCTGTAGAAAGCGAACCTCTTTCTTCCCATAAGCCTGATGACCCTCACGCCAAGTTTCACCATTCTGTCTGCAAGTTCTGCGTCGTTTGTCACAGCAGCATAGGCGTGAAGTTCCAGTGCAGCTTCAATTACGCCCTCGTCCCCTCTTCTGGAGCAGTTGTAAGTGCCGTACCTTGTGCAGAGCGCCCCAGCCGCCTTCGAAGCAGCTGTCCCAAGTGCCGACAGCTCGTCCCTTGCCGCGGACGGTATAACTATGCTTACGCTCCCGAGCAAATCAGCAAGCTGTGATTCCAGGTTGACCTTCTCCTCAAACACAGAGAGTATCGCGCTTGTATCAACAACTACTGTCTGCGGCATGCAACATCATTGAACTATCCCGAAGCCGATGAGCCTCCATTTACCGGCGAATCTCCTGGAGATGGCAACCCTCTGCCCGGTCTCAATGCAAAGGGGTATCTTCAGATTCACATCGCAGCTGTCCTTCCGCGCACTGGTAACCAGGCCGACTGTTGTGGAGGTGCCGACGTTGAGCATGAGCGGCTCATTTGTCTTTATATTCTCGACTTTCTGTTCCTCTATGCTGCCGACAACCCTCTCCAGCAGGTGTGTTTCCATTGAAAAGGATCCTGCCACGGGTGGCAGTGTTCCCGGCTTTCCGGCGATTTTCCCCACCAGGCTGTCAGATTTCGTAAGTGCAGGGTCAAGCTTGGTGCCCACTGCCAGAAGTCCGCCCGGACCAGCAGTTTCAAATGTGGAACCGCCAGAATGAACCGCTGTAACAGTGGAAACGAGTGGCTGCCAGGAAGTCTTTCCTCCGCTCTCCACCCTTCTACCCGGAGAGATCTCGATCTCGTCCCCTACCGTTATCCTGCCCTGTGATATGGATCCGCCTATGACACCGCCCTTCAGCCTGTCTATAGGTGTGCCCGGCACATTGACATCAAACGATCTTGCTATGAACAGTCTTGATGGTTTGTTCAAGTCCCTTTCGGGCGTGGGTATATTGTGCTCGATTGCCCAGACCAGGTAGTCAAGGTTTATTCTGTGGTGGGCGCTTATGGGTATTATGGGGCAGTCTTCCGCAACTGTTCCCTTTACAAACTGGCGAATCTCCTCATAGTTTGTCTTTGCCTGCGCCTCAGTAACTATATCGATCTTGTTCTGCACGATTATGACTTTCCTGACACCTATGACGTCCAGAGCCATCAGGTGCTCCTTTGTCTGAGGCTGGGGGCACTTTTCATTGGCAGCGATTATCAGCAGTGCACCGTCCATTATGGCCGCACCTGAAAGCATGGTGGCCATCAGTGTTTCATGTCCCGGGGAGTCCACAAAAGAGATCGACCTTACCAGCTGAGCTTTTCTCTCGCAGTTCATCAAATCAGGGATGGTACCGTAGCATTCCGGCTCTTCGCACCCCTCGCACTTATAGATTGAAGCATCGGCGTATCCAAGCTTGATTGAGATGCCGCGCTTGATCTCTTCAGAATGCCTGTCTGTGGATACACCCGAAATAGCCTTCACAAGGCTTGTTTTGCCATGATCGACATGACCAACCAGACCAACATTGACTTCTGGCTGTCTGGCACCATGCATTACTTGCTCTCCTTCTTGGGGAAAATCTCAGACAGCGGAGTTGGTCCCGGTGCGGAGACTTTCAGATTGAGCTGCACAGTGGATGGCGAAACGGTGTTTCCCCTTACGGTTTTTCTCTTCCTCGTCCCCTTTCTCTCCGGGTGGAAACCCTTACCCCCCGCCAGTAGGAGTGAAGTCCTCTGCTGGCCAGGCAGGTCTCTTCTCATCATGAAACCGTCCTTGTCAGATCCGCCAGTGATTTCCAGCTTGTATCCAGGCAGTTTGAAGTAGATACCGTCAACTACCTCGCCAATCTTCTTTCCGACAAGCGCGGAAGTTTGAGGACCCGTCACATCGACCTGGTAGGATTGCCCGGTCTTCGGGTCGTTTATAACCGCTTTGAAGTCAGCCATTAGTCAGTACACCTTTGTTCGCATGAAATTAAGCGGCATATTATACTTTTCCTTTATCGTCCGACCTGGAATTGCGGGCGTTAATGTCAGACAGCAGGCATCGATTCCATATGTCAACGGACTAAATGATTCACGAGCCCAATTTGTTCCGAACATATAAGCGGGCAGAGGGTCCTCTCCTGTCGCCTGCCAATTCAATTCTTCTCAGCAGCTGCATCCTTGCCCGGACTATGCAGCTTCCTTCCCGAGACGGGCCATTTCTGGAATGTAATGTAAAGGACTGAAGTGACAACAAGCGCAATGTAATAGCTTATGTCTGCTCCACCCAGATACCTCGATGAAATTATGCCGGTGTACTGGAGAGTGCTGTAACTCCAGGAAATGAATGGAATCGATGCACCCAGCCCCACAAAGTAACTCAGGAGTGCAGATGGTCTGAATGCCGGGGCTCCAGCCACCTGCCTGAAATCGCGCTTCCTGAAAACGAAGAAATCAATCAGTATTATTGCCAGCCACGGCGTTACCCAGTAATCCAGCAAAAGAAGAAAGCCTTCATAGAATGAAACAAATGTGCCGGCCACGGCCAGTGTAAGTACAGCGCCGACTATTCCGGCTGCAACTACAGCAACCCATCTCTTAACTCTGATGTCAAGCACCAGCAATGAAAGTGCGCTGGTGTAAATGTTAAGCGCATTTGCAGAAAGTGTGCCAAGCACTATCGCCCCGAGACCAGCTGACCCTAGGAAGCCGAGCACGATGTATATCGAGCGTGTTACGCTCACACTGGCGGCGCCTGACAGATTGCCGTAGACGTATGCAGCAACAAGTGCACCGATCGCTTCGAACCAGAACGAGGCTATTGTCCCTCCCAGGAATGTGTTCAAAAAGGATTTCCTTATCGGTGTGTTATCCCTGAGGTATCGGGAATAATCCGATGCATACGGACCCCAGCTCATCAGGTATGACAGCGCGGATCCGGCAAGCAGTATCATACTCGGTACAAAGCCGCCGGCAGTAACGGGTGTTGAGGGGGAGTAGTGGTCTATCAGGGGCATGTGATAGATTATGACTGCAGTTGCGATCAGGAAGAAAGCACCGAGCACGACTGCCATGAGCTTTTCAAACTGGTGTATGAAATTGTGGCCATAGAGACCTATCAGTATCATGGCAGCTAGCAGAATGGCTGCTGAGGGTATGTATCCGATACCTGTCAGTTCGTTGAGAGCGAATGAACCCAGAACCGCGTTGACTGTAAACCAGCCAATGGAACTCATCCACTGCAGTGCAGCAGGCAGGTACCCGCCGCGCCTGCCGAATGAGAGCCGCGTTATAACCATCTGCGGGTAACCGAAAACAGGACCCAGGGAACTAGCCAGCCCCAGAAGGATGCCAGCAACAACGTTCGCCACAAGCAGTGCTATCAGCGCATAAGCCAGTGGCAGTCCGAAGACGGATACAGCCAGATATCCGACTACATAGCTTCCGATTGTTACATTGGAGGCGAACCAGAGCGTGAAAAGCCTTCTTGGCGTACCGTGCCTTTCCTTTTGGGGTATGTGCTCTATGCCGAAAGGCTCAATCTGCATGGTCCTGTTGCCATACTCAAGTTGTTCCGCCATTGGTCGCACTTTATCAGTCAGTCAAAACTATTCAATTATTATTGTTTACGGTTCGCAATAAGGGACATCCAGGACGCCCTTCACCCTTCACCTGAACCGGTGTCTTCCGGACTCCCTATATTGAATTTGACCATCTCTTCCCTGCTTGCGCCCTCGATCATCATGCACCTGTCCTGCACAACTGTCATGCCGCTGTCTTTTGCCCTGAATGCAGCCTCACTGTTTGCTATTCCCAGCTGCATCCATATGACTTTTGGCATGCCAGTCTCCTTTCTAATCCGGATCGCCTCATCGACTATCTGCGGAACAGCCTGCGAGGGTCTGAATATGTCGATGATTTCAACTGTTCTCTTGAGCTGCGAAGGCAAATCAGCGAGCGAAGGGTATGACTTCTCACCGAGTATTTCGTCAGCAGTCGGGTTCACGGGGATAACTCTGAAACCTTTCTTCTGGAGATACTTTGCCACCCTGTGACTGTCCTTTTTCTCATCCTTCGACAGCCCGACTACTGCAACAATCCTGTAATCCTTGAAAATTCTGTCTATTTCATCATCAGCCATTGAAACCGACCTCGACATTCAGATGTATGGTGGAACTCCGGTAAGTTCAGTGTTTTGCTGCTTCTTAACATTTGTCAGTTCGGCTTATCACAATGTGAAGCACACTGAATGACTGTGCAGATCTGATATGAACCACCGCTGCATTAAACTGACCGGTAATCACTAATGCAGGAAAAAAGGAACGCACCGCCGCCAAAGTCGCTTGAAGCATTCCTGTCCCCCTCGAGCATCGCCGTCGTTGGCGCCGCACAGTCAGAGGGAAAGCTCGGTCACACAATAGTGCAAAGCCTGATCGATTTTGGATACAGGGGCAAAATATACCCTGTCAATCCGAATGCAACCGAAATTCTGGGTTTGAAGTGTTACCCTGATCTCAGCGCAATAATCAAATCCACCGGGAGCAGACCGGATAGCGTCTATATCACCGTACCACCCCCGGTGGTAGAAGAGTGCCTCAAGGATGCCGTATCCACCGGTATCGGGAGCGTAACAGTTCTGAGTTCCTCCCTGACTGCAAAAGGAGCGGGAAATGGAAAAGAGTCAGAATTAGTGGACATGCTCAGGAGAAACGGAATACACATGCTCGGACCTAACTGCCTGGGGGTGCACAATCCGCTTACTCACGTTACATTCAACTCGAGGCTTTATCAGCAGAGCGGACCTGTAGCGTTCATTTCCCAGAGCGGTTCAATGACGGAGCTGTTCCTGCTTTCCATGGAGAGAAGGGGAATTGGAACAAGATTTGCAGTGAGCACTGGAAACGAGGCCGATCTCACAATCTGCGATTTCATGGATTACGCCTCGGACCTTGAGGAAGTGCGCGTCATTGCCGCTTATGTAGAGGAGATAAGGGATCCACAGAGATTCGTAGAAAGCTGCAGAAAGCTCGATCGGAGCAAAGTGGTGATAATCTACAAGGCAGGGCTGACGCGGCTTGGCGGGGAAGCCGCCTCATCACACACGGGCGCTGTCGCCGGTGCATCTGACGCTTATGGTGCGCTCTTCCGGAAAGGAAATGTGGTTTATGCCCGCACTTATGATGAAATGGCTGAACTTGTTGTTGCTGCAGCTTCCGGACTGAGGCCGGCAGGCAGAAAGGCGGCAGTTATTTCTGCGCCGGGTGGTCTGTGCGTTTCTCTGTCAGATGCGCTTGACAGGTGCGGATTTGATCTGCCGCCCTTCGGAAAAACTGCAGAATCACACCTGCTCGGGACCGTCCCGCCAGGTGTTTCAGTCAGAAACCCTCTTGATCTCACAATGGCAGCAACCACGGACCTGAAGCTTTACGGCGATTGCATCTCGACAGTTTCGGAATACGGCGACGCGGACGTCATCTTTGTCGGTGCCCCCACGTCATATTCGAGCGGGGAATTTGTCAATGTCATCAAGGGACTGAAAGGCAAATCAAGCAAACCAGTTGCAGTTGTCTGGACAGGCGAAGCAGAAAGTGTTTATGAGGGAATAAGGGCCCTGGGAAGTGAAGGCATTGCGACTTTCCGATCTCCGGAGGCGGCAGCTTCATCAATTTCATCCCTAATCGTTCACGAGCAAAGGCATGCATTTATCGACAGTATTCAGTTTCCCTCATTTTTTGCTGTTAAGAAGAAGGGGAGTGCAAGATGGCTTGATACGTATGAAATTGCGAGTCTGCTCTCGCAGCACAGGATCGCCAATTATGAAGCAGCTGTGGTAAGCAGCTTAAGTGAAGCAAAGGCGGCGGCGGAGCGGACAGGATATCCGATAGTGCTGAAGCTATCCTCCTCAGCACTGATCCACAAGAGCGAAGCAGGCGGCGTAATACTGGGCATAAGAACAGCTGATGAACTTGCCGGTGCAATGGCAAGGCTTCGTTCACTTGCGGAGGAGAAGCTCCCCGGTAGCAGCTACCGTTTTACAATTTCAAGGCAGGTAATGGCAGGCGTCGAGCTCGTTGTCGGCTCTTTCAGGGCAATGGGCGGGGCGGTCATTATGTTTGGGCTAGGGGGTGTTTTTGTGGAGCTTTCCGATCTCAGGTCTTTTGCATTCTGCCCGATCGGAAGGGAGGAAGCTCTTGAACTTGTGAAGGACAGCGGTCTTGGTAGACTGCTTGACGGTTATCGCGGTATACGCATCAGCCGTGAGGAGCTTACCGATTTCCTGGTCCGTGTATCGTTAATGGTTGCGGCAGAACCAGGCATACTGGAGATGGACATCAACCCGCTCATTGCAAACTCAGACGGATTGTGGCCCGTGGATGTGCGTATACTCCATCAGTCAGAATCTCAGTGATTCCTTTTGCCACGCGATTGCAGCTTTTTTTCGATCGACTCAATTGACTGCTTCAGTTCCCTCACTTCTCCCCTCACGGCCTCAATTTCCCTGGAAAGGGAGCTTAGCTCTTCCGGCTTGCTTATTGTCCTTCTGACAGCCTGAAGCGCGTCGAACGCCTGCCGCTTTAGAATGCCATCCCTTTCCTTCTCAATGAGAGACTGCAGTTCAGGAATTGCTTCAGGATTCTCAGTCAGTATGCAAGCATCCACCACTCCTCTCCTGTAGACAATATTATCATCGCGAAGCTGACTGTAGACAAATCTCCGTATCAGCGCATCTTCTTTTCCCAGGCGGGCAATAGCCCTTATGGCGGCTCCTCTCACGCGCGGCCTGTACCTGGCTGTTGTGAACTCCTTGAGCCTGCTGAAATTTCCCTTTATTCCCGCTTCCGCAAAGCCAGCGAGAGCTGCCTGCCTGACCACATCCTGGTGGGAATCCACACCAAGCGACTTTTCCAGGACCTTTTCAGGGTCGTAATTCTGCAATGTCGATATTGCCGCAACCGCCTCTGCCTGGACAGCATAACTGACATCATTCAGGAACGCCTGGAGATGAGTGGCGGTTGAGGCATCCCTGTAGGAGCCAATGGCCCTCACGACCTGCTTTCTCGCTCTCGAATCAGGAGGATTGGCAGAAATGAGCGCCTCAAGTGCATCCTTCCTGTTGAGCCTGCCCAGCGCGTCAGCGCATTCAGCATGTACCGCCCAGAAATTCTTGCTGCCGAGCTGCCTCTTCAGCGCCTCCACAACATTCTTCCGTGACTTTCCCCCAAGCTCCCTTGCCGCAAGCACTTTTTCAAAAGGGCTGCCTGCAGTAAGCTGCGCAAGAGCATCGTCAACAGGTCTCTCGTATTTCATCTTCTTGAGTATGCTGTTGTGTGGATCGATGCTCACAAATGCAGGCCTTGTCCTTACATGGAAGACGAATCTGCTCTCTTCCGATATGATTCTGGCTGTTTCACGCTTCCTGCTGCCGTCCGGATACGCGATGGATATTTCGAGGTCAACGTTGAAGAGCGGGGTCAAAGCGTCCGTTTTCTGGACCTGCCTGAATTTCAGCTCCACGCTCTTCTCCGTCTCGCTGTAGGTGTACTTCGCCTCGAATTCAGGATAGCCTGCGGAATAAACCCACTGGTCGAAGAACAGCTGCATGTTCCTCCCGGTTGTTTCCTCTATGGCCCTTATCAGGTCCGCTGTCTCGACATTCTTCATCTTGTTGGTATTGCAGTATGCGTTTAGTGAACGGTAGAAAAGCTCATCTCCAAGCTCGGAGCGCAGCATATGAAGCACGAGCGCACCCTTCTGGTATGTAGTCCTGTCAAACATTTCAGTCGGAACAAGGTAAGATCTCTGCACAATAGGTCTCCTGTAGTTCTTCGCATCCTCCCTGAAGTAGACAGCCGCAAGCGAATCGAGCAGGTATTCGAACTCATCCTGCCCCCTGTCATGCTGCCTGAACTGAGCCTCAAAGTATGTTGCGAAACCCTCGTTGAGCCAGACATTGGACCAGTCCTTTGTTGTGACCAGATCCCCCCACCACTGGTGGGCAAGCTCGTGAGCTACCAGTGGATGGCTCGGGAAATCGTTCTCGGCCCTTTCATCATGCAGTGTTTCATCAGTCAGCGTTGTCGCGCTTACGTTCTCCATTCCGCCCCACATGAAATCTGAAACCGCAACCTGCGAATACTTCTCGTAGGGATAGTCCACCCCGATTATTTCAGAGAAGAACTTCATCATGTCCGGTGTTTTGCTGAAAGACCTTCTTGCCTGTTCCTCTCTGCCCTTTTCGACGAAATACTGAAGCTCTATCCCGTCGGATTTTTCTGAAATCTGTGAAAAGCGGCCGATTGCAATTGAATTAAGATAGGAGGAGTGCGGTACACTCTCTTTCCAGTGGTAGGTTCTTGTCCGCTTCCTCGTGTCCTCGTCCGTGCCTGTCAACTTTCCATTCGACACGACAGTAAATTCATCCCCGACTGTGACATGAAAATCAGTAGTGAATTTCATATTGGGTGCATCAAAACAGGGGAACCAGTATCTGGAGTATTCATCCTCTCCCTGTGACCATGCCTGTCTTGCCGGACCAGTGGCGCCTCCACCGGCGGAGATGAAGTACAGACCGGACTCGGGCCGACCGCTGTATTCGATGATGACTTCTAATTTCTCCTTATGCTTTCCAGGGCTGAATGTCAGAAGGTCATCGAAGTGAGTGAATTCCACCTTCTTGCCGGAACTTGTTACCGACTTGATTGCAAGTTCCTTGGCATCCAGAGAAATGGTTTCACTATTACGCCCGTCGATGCTCCTGAGCATGTAAACCGCTTTCCCGTCTATCGACCTCTCGGCCATGTCCACCTCAATCGACAACGAGAGATTGTCGATACGGAAGGTGGTGTCCCGGGGATATCTAGGTGCTGCATTCGGGAGTTCAAATCTTGCATGTATTTCGTCTAGGCGTTCGCCTGAATTATCCATTTTATCCGGGTGCGCAAAAGGTAGTACAGTGTAATATATCTTCCATTTGCCGGAATGTTGCTCAACACACCTTCTTTCGGCGATGCGTGGGTGAAGATTAAGCAGGGGCAACAGGCATACTGATTAAATACAAGCAGCTCAATCGGCACACAGTAACAACAGGTATAACCATGTCACGAATGCATTCTAGCAGGAAGGGTCAGGCATCCTCCAGGAAGCCTATGATCAGCTCCAGCCCCTCATGGGTTCAAGTTCAGAAGAAGGAGGCTGAGGACCTCATTATACAGATGGGAAAACTGGGAAAGGCATCCTCCCAGATTGGACTTGCACTGCGTGATCAGTACGGCGTTCCAAATGTAAGGCTGCTTACGGGCAAATCTATTATGGAGATCCTGGTGGAAGGCGGCGTCAAACCGCAGATACCCGAGGATCTCTCATCCCTGATAGAAAGGGCCAGGAATGTGACAAAGCACCTTTCAGAAAACAAGAAGGACGAAAGCAACAGGCACGGGCTCATACTTATCGAGTCGAAAATCAGAAGGCTCGTGAAATACTATGTCAGGGAAGGCATAATACCTCAAAACTGGAAGTATTCCTTTGAGGGTGTGTCGTAATCCCTCTCAGTGATATCTGAAATGAGCAACAGCATAGCGATGCCTTCAAAGCTGGAGGAAAGAATCAGGCTGGCAGCCGATGTGCTCAATGAAGAGCGCAGAGTCAGGGTGATAAGCCATTATGATTCGGACGGCATAAGTGCGGCGGCCGTGCTCTGCGGCATGCT
>JAJYOM010000130.1 GCA_021796175.1 Thermoplasmata archaeon | reverse complement strand
CTCCCGCTGCGCTTCTGCTCGCCCTCTTGCTCATGGGTACCGGTCTCTTAGCTGCCGGTGCAGCCGCGGCCACACCGCAGAGCCACTCAATAACTGCTGTTGTTGTTTATGGCGAAGGAGTCCAGCTCCAGGGTGTGAAAATAGTTGTATCCAATTCTACTGGAGCCAACGGGACCAGCACGAGTTACACTGGCTACACAAACTCCAGTGGCCTGTCCACAATCAAACCGCTTGAGTCAGGAAACTACACTGTCACGGCATCCCTTGCCGGATATGCGGCCAACACAACATACCATATCAACAACTCATACCAGAACATAACTGTCAGCTTCATAATGATTCAGCTGAAGGGGAACATCACCGGTTTCATCACTGCAGGCAGCACGCCGGTGGCCAACGCGACGGTGGATTTGACAAATTCATCTGTCCTGTTCGAAACGCATTCATCGGCGCCGCTCGGCTCATACACATTTGCCGGAATACCCAACGGAACATACTCACTGAGCGCGACGCTTTCGGGATACATAGGCAAAGCGAGGAATGTAACTGTGAGCGCCGGGGTGCTGAGATGGTACAACATAACGCTCAAGCCGACATTGGGAATACTCGCAGGCGTGGTAAATTCGACCGCCCAGAACGGGAAGAACGGTCCGCTCAGGGATGCGAATGTTACAGTGACTGGCCCGGAAGGCATCTTAAGGACTAAGACTAATGCGAACGGGTACTATTTCTTCAGTAACCTGACATCCGGAACGTATAACGTCAGCGTGCAGGACACCGGCTTCTCACCAGGGCTGGGAACTGTGACTATTACACTTGCCAGGACTTCGTACCTCAATTTTACGCTTATACCTCTCTCAAGAAAGACACCCTTCACAATACCCGGTTTCATAGGGAATCTCGACCTCGACCATTCGCTGGTCATTGTGGCGCTGATCATAATCATGGTTTCAGTAACAGGTTCGATGGCGCTGCTGAACAGGAGCTTCAACTGGAAGGAAGAGAGGGAAACGATGGAAAAGGATCCGGACAGAAAGGACGGGAAAAACTGATTATAGGCGGAAACTGTTCGCGCTGGTGTAGTGCAAATGAGCCTGAAACTTGTCCTCTTTGACATGGACGGTGTTCTCGTCGACACAGTCAGCTCATGGGTCGCAATCCACAACCACTTCAGAGTGAGCAATGAGTTGAACGCGAAGCGCTTCTTCGAGGGCAGCATAGACGAGATGGAATTCATCAGGAGCGATGTCGGCCTCTGGAAAAGCAGGAAGGAGGATGTGTCGCTCAGCGACATAGAGCGGATACTCATGCGGGTTCCGCTGATGGGCGGTGCAAGGGATACCGTGAATGCGCTCAGGGAGAGGGGTGTCAGGACGGCAATAATAAGTGGCGGTATCGACATACTTGCCGAAAGAGTCAGGGAGGAGACCGGCATAGATATCGCTGTTGCAAACGGCCTGAAGAGCGACAGTGTCGGCAGGCTGACAGGCGAAGGGATACTCAGGGTCAGGATAAGGGACAAAGGAGAATGCGCGAGGGATATCATGGCAAAGATGAATGCGGGCAAAGAGGAATGCGCTTCCGTCGGGGACACTGCGACGGACATACCGCTCTTCAGGAACACAAGGATTGGGATTGCGTTCAATCCGGTCCAGAAGATTGTGGAGGATGAAGCAGATTACACTGTGAGGGGAAGGAACCTAACGGGTATACTCAGTTGTTTGAAGGAGTGGGACTGATATGAGTTCACAGGAAGATCTTGAGGCTGAATGCGCCGTATGTGGTGAAGTGACCGAACATTCCATCGTGCATATACAGAAGGGAGTGGGAAGAGAGGGGCTGGAATACACTCTGCGCTGCAACGGATGCGGGCATGTACAGAAGAAGATAATGGAGGAGGAAAAGCTCATTGAGGCTGCATATGTGCTCAGCGACGAGAGTGTTTCCACAAGAGGCAGGACAAAGCTTTTCGCAGATGAAATTGTAACAGAAGGCGAAGAAATTTACCTCGGGGACAGAAGGGGGATAGTAACTGCCGTGGATACTAGCGCCGGCAGGAGAAGGTCTGCAAGGGCGTCGGAAGTGCAGACCATCTGGGCAAAATCGATGGGAAGGAAGATTGTAAGGGTGTCTGTGAACAACGGCCCTAGGACGCTCTCAGTCAGAGTCGAGGCAGAACCGGAGGAGGAGTTCTCGATCGGCGATATCATCGGGACAGACAGGGGCGATGCGGTCATCACCAAGATAAAGACAGGAAACAGGATGATGGACAGGGGCGTCGTTGAGGCAAAAGATATTATCCGTGTCTATGCGAAGATGATCAAGGAGCGCTTCGACAAAAAGAGCAGGTCGCTCTGGAACGAAGGGTAGGCAACCAGGACCTGCCCGGGAAGGCCATGAATGCTCATAAGCACCTCCATGAAAGTGTCCGGCAGTGCAGGCGAACTCTACAGCTGGTGGTCAGATTACACTGAAGGGGTCATAGACAACAGCAGGATGACAAAGGTGACTAGGAAGATTGTTTCAAGGGAGGGGAACAGGATTGTCATGGATGACACTTTCACCAGGCCTGTCAGGTTTGTGGACAGGACTGTAGTCGATCTGAAACCGCCCGACACGATACAATTCCATTCGGAAAGCAGTGTCTGGATTCTTGACGGCAGGTACAGCTTCACACAGAGCGGCAAGCAGGTTGAGGCGAAGGTGCAGGTGAATCTTATGCCGCAGGGAATATGGAGGCTTGTTTTTGCACTTCCATTCGTCAAGGGACGGATAATCAGGGAATTTGAGGAGGATCTGAGGGGTCACCTTTCAGATTTTGAGAAAGAAACGGGCGGTACTCCAGCATGAGCCCGGTTGTCGACGGCGTAAACATAAGCCACTGGTCCGGTGCCACATACTTCCCTGCAGAGGACACTCTTCTGCTGCTGAAATCCGTTAAACCGGGTAGCGGCCGCTTCTTGGATGTGGGGACGGGCACCGGCATTGTTGGAATCAGGGCGGGCCTGATTGGATATGAAGTCGTTTCCACCGACATGGACAGGAATGCGCTGAGAAATGCCCGGGCCAATGCCGCGGCCAACGGTGTGCATATCTCTTTTATTGAGTGCGACCTGCTGAGCTGTTTCAGCGGCTCCTTTTCAGTCATTGCATTCAATCCGCCGTACCTGCCGGAGGACGGTGTGCCGGACAGGCAGCTTGCCGGCGGGCCGTCCGGAGTGGATGTGGCAATTGAGTTCATGCGGGAGGCTGCTCAGCTTGCGTCGCCTGATGGAGAGGTGCTGGTGGTGATCAGCTCACTTGGCGACACGGACGCATTTGAGAGGAGCTGTTCGGAAGAGTGGTTTCTGGAGGAGAAGTCGACAGCCAGGCTCGGGTTTGAAAAACTGATTCTCTACTCCGGAAAGCTCAGGCAGCCCGGCCCGAAATAACCTTCCTCACTTCCGCTGCAACAAGCGAGCTGATTTCCTTTCCATCGAGCCTGCCGCGCAGCTCCTTCATTGCCAGTCCCATGAGCGGGCTCACGGATGCCTCACCCCTCTGCCGCACAATATCCATGTGCTCTGAAACAATCCTGGCAATGATGGCCTCAGCCTCATCCGCTCCCATTCCTCCAAGGCCCAGGCCGGAGACACATTCATCAAGGCTCTTTCCGGCAAGCATGCAGGCAAGCAGTCCCGGGACAGCCTCCTTCGCAAACCTGCCCTCTTTCAGACTGATCATTATTCCCCCGAGAACAGAAAGATCTGAAAATGAGCTGCCCGACGCCTTTTCCGCCTCCGGCATATCATTCAGCAGGATCCTTGCAAGCACAGACGGGTTTCCATACTTCTCCACCATCGAAAGGAAAAGCGGGCCATACCCCTCCTCTGCAATCTGCACGGCCTGCTGGCTGTGAATGCCGGTTTTCCCTTTTATCTTCTCGGCCTGGACATCGAATGGTTCAGGCAGGCTTCCGGCAATTTCGTCGAGAAGAGCCTTCCCCACTCTTATCGGAAGCACGTCTGTCTCCGGATACATCCTTGCCCTGCCCGGCAGCGGCCTGCTGTATGATGTTCCGCCGTCCTCCATCGCGTCCCTTGTCTCCTCAGGCACACCGTCCATCGCCTCAAGCGCCCTGCGCCTGACTGCCGCCATTGCCTCATCCATCTTACCCCGCGGGGCGGCACACAGCACGAATGCATCACCACCCGCAGCGTGGAGAAATTCGGCGACATGCCTCTTTTCATCTTCAGTCACACCGTAGGCGGGCAGTTCGTCCGAGTGAAGTATGCCCCGGATTCCCATTGCCCTCAGCCTCTGCGCAATCTCGGTGCCTATAACGCTCTTCCCTCCCGAAGCGAGCAGCCCTTCATATCCAGGCAGAAGCGTTCCGCCAATGATGCTTCCCGCCTTCAGCGATTTCTGTATTATGGCAGAAGATGAATTTGAAAGAACACCCGTCAGATCCGTCCAGCCCTTGCCCAGGACAGGTTTTATTGTTTTCAGCCTTCCCGCTGCCTGCACGAGCCTCCTCTGCCTCTCGGCCTCATTCATTGCTATTGCAGGGAGCATGTCAAGCTCCTGGACGCCTTTTATTTCCACCCTGGCGCCGCCGCTGACCGATATGTTCAGATCCTCCCTGATCGTGCCAATTCCCCTCTTGACTTTCCCGGTTGCCCGCAGCAGCATGCCTATCTTCCTTGCAGTCGCCTTGAGCATCTCGGGCGAATCTATGTCCGGGTCGGTGGATATCTCAAGCAGAGGAACGCCCAGCCTGTCGAGGCGGTAAATCACAGTGCCGGCCTTTCTCTCCATCTTCCTGCAGGCATCCTCCTCGCAGCAGATGCTCTGTATACCGACGCGCCTGCCGTCGACATCCACCCAGCCGCCAAGAGCTATCAGCGCTGTCCTCTGGAAGCCGGTGGTATTTGAGCCGTCGACCACTATCTTCCTCATGAAATGTATTTCGTCAACCGGCCTTGAGTGCAGAAGCAGAGCCATCTCCAGGCCCACCCTGATCGCGTCCCTGTTTGCGCTGTGCGGCGGTTCTTCATC
>JAJYOM010000129.1 GCA_021796175.1 Thermoplasmata archaeon | reverse complement strand
TGCCGGAAAGTACAGGAAGGGAAAATCGGTGAGGTTGCTCTTCGTGAGATACACTGGGAGGAGGATCCTGGTCAATATGACCTGACAGGAGGGGAAGTGGACCTGAACAGATCAGGTGTCCCGCTGCTGGAGCTTGTTACCGAACCTGCGATCAGAAACGGAGGTGAGGCTCGTTCCCTGCTTAATGACCTCCTCCTGCTGCTGCAGTATCTGGGTATATCAAGGGATGAGGCACCGTTCAAGGTGGATACAAATATCTCTGTCGATGGCGGCAGGAGGGTTGAAGTGAAGAACATCAACTCTGTCAGCGGTGTTCTGAAGGCACTTGAATTCGAGTACATTCGACAGTGCGATCTGATTGACAGCGGAATTGAAGTCGAACAGGAAACAAGGGGATTCGACGATATCGGAGGCAGGACAGTTCCGATGCGCTTCAAGGAGACTTCGGAGGATTACAGGTACATGCTCGATCCGGACATAAATCCCGTTGATCTCGGGAGTATCCATGTTCCATCAATTGCAAATCTGTTTGAGTTGCTGTCGTCAATGAAGTCGGAGGGCATAAGGGAGGCAGACGGCAGAACAATACTTGCGGACAGCGGGCTGCTGCGGGCGTATAATATGATTGCAGGTAAAGTTCCACCGGCCTTTGCATCAGTATTTGTCTCAAGGGACATAAAAAGTGAGCTGAATTTCAGGAAACTGCCCTCTTCCTTCCTGAACGCCCCAGGCAGACTTGAGCAGCTTGCCTCCATAGCGACTGACCATTCCGCCGGAAGGCTGAGCAACCAGAATGCCACAAAGCTGCTCAGGCTTCTCTTTGACGGTTCTGACATTTCATCAGTCCTGTCTGAAACCAGCGGGAATTTCGCTGAACCAGACGAGCTGGAGAGGGTGGCGGAGAGCGTGATTTCGCTTCATCCTGATGCTGCCGGAAAGTACAGGAAGGGAAATGCTCAGGTAATCAACTATCTTGTCGGACTGTGCATGCAGGAGCTTTCCGGAAAGGCAAGGGCAAATGAGATACTGGAAGTTCTGCGCAGAAGGCTTGCCTGACTTCTGCTTCAGAACGACTAAAGAGGGAAGCTGTCAAAATACATCAGCTGGCCATTGCCGGCATCAATTGCAAGAACTGCTCCGCCTGATGAAGTCAGTGTGTATGCAAATGGAACGTAGTTCAGCACCGGAGGAAGGAACAGCGTGATCTGCGGGATACATGGCGACTGCAGAGCGAAAGTGAGTGTCCTGAGATCAGGTTTGCCGTTACTGCCTGCAAGAAAATGCGAGTAGCTGCTGTTCAATGCAATTCCGATTGCAGACTGCAGTTCCAGAATGCTGTTGCCGAAGGGGGCGGCGTAAGTGAGGCTGCCTGAAAACTGCGAGCCCGCTGCCTCAAATGTACCGTTGATGTCAGTCACATTGAGCCGGTATGACATGCCGGCGGGTGAATAGAATGTCATGGACCAGCCCGGAACAGTGAAATTGTAGGTGGCCGATATGATGAACGCATTGCTGTATGATTTCAGGTAACCGGATATGCCTGTTTTGTTGATGCCGTAGTCCAGTGCGGACTGCATGGAGAAAGACAGTATGGTGCTGTCATTGACCGGCGGGAGTGGTCCCTGATTCCATGCTGAATAAATGCCGATTGCATACTGTCTGTTGCCCGGGCGCGCCGGAGTTCCGACGACCGAGGTGCCACTGGTTACAGCATTACGATTGAACTGGAGGGTGACAAGAGCATGAGTCCCGTTCAGCGACAATCCTCCGGTTAAACCATACCCAGCAGGAAAACCGCTGTCTGATGACAGTGTTATGGAATTGGTCAGATTGAGATCCGGCTGAGTGAAGTTGACCACGAGGCTCGACATTCCAGTCGAGGGTGAATATGCAGCTGTTCTCCAGTCGTAGCTTCCATATTTGCCGTCCAGGTTCAACTGCAGCGTCCGCGGCAGTCCTGAAACATACTTTGCAAGCTGCTGTGCAGGCATATCGAATGTACCGTTGTTGCCTATCGCTGAAAAAAGGAGGCTGAACCGGCTTCCGGGTGAAACGGACGCGAATGAATCTATTTCGCCCGAAGCGTCAGGGAGTAAGTTTATGGAACTTCCGAGATAGCCGACTGTCAGCCTGGCGGTCAGGTTGTTGTACTGAGCGACGGTGTAATTCCCAGCAACCGAATTGTAGAGAGAGGAATTGCCCCTGAGTTGCAGTGATGCCGAGAGGTTGAGTCCGAGAGAGCCTGCAAGCACATTTGCATACCCGTTTCCCTGCAGGTCGAATGTGCTGTTGATTGCATAAGCGGAAACAGGCGTGCCTGAACCATCAACTGTCCTGAAGTTACCACTGCTGACGCTAGAGTTCAGCCATGCATTGAGGTGCAGACCCACAGAAATCACTGAAAGGGTGCTGCCTGCTGCGCTGCTTCCAATAGGGATGCTGATAATGCCGTAAGGATTGGACGCACTGAACATACCGTTACTGGCTGTGTAGTTTGCCTGCGCTCCATAGTTCAGGCCGCCTGCCGTGAAATTGGATGGAAGCACGGTCAGCACACTTGTCACGATGCCATGCCCTCCTGCATTCACATAATCTGCGCTGACCACATACCTGCCAGGGTGATTGAATATATGCGTGGCAGAGAGTCCGTTGGTGACTGGAACAGATTGCACATCTGCGGAGTCCGACTGGGGATGGAATGAGACTGATTTGAGCTGCAGAAAGCTTCCTTTCAGCAGCAATCCCTGTGTTACCAGTTGTATTTTCACCGGATTGCCTGTGAGCGAGGTTGACGGGCCAAGGCTGAGCGAGGGTGTGCTGACTGCCTGGTCAATAAGGGCGGCACCGGCGATGGCCGCACCTGCAAGTATTATCACGACGATCACCGCCCTCATCCTGTTCCCGAGTATTGCATCCAGAAATGACATCCAGTATACCGTGCGGAGCTTCTACCCCTCTCAGCCTTAAATCCTTTTTTCCTCTCTGTAACGCACAATCGGTCAACCGGCCCATTTCTACCGGAATGGTGCGTCAATACGGCAGCTATCACTTTCAGGTGAGGATTAGCACAGGCAGCTCTCTTCTCTGTCCCGGCATTGACATCAAAGCCTGCGCCCGGCGCATTTCCTTTTGTTGCATTGAGCATTGGATTGAAAGCCGGTGTACTTTCAGTGCATGTTTGAAGTTTACCAGCTGGTATAACGGGTGATTGCGCGACCGCTGATTCCGGCCAGTTCCGAAGGAAGCAGCAGTTTTAGTATGCTTCTGAAAACACGTGTCAAGTCATTCTGATAAGAGTCATTGTGTCCACTACGCCGGGAAATGATCTTATTTCATCAACCTTGCGGTTGAAAAGCTCCACAGTGTCTGCCCTCAGCTCTGCAGCAAGATCGTATTCGCCGCTGGTCTCGTATGCAGATGAGGCTATTTCCTTCAGGCGTTTTCCGACCAACCTCATCTGATCAAGCTGTGTCTTTATCAGAACCAGGCCAGTGACATCATTGCTCCTTGTTATCACTGTGAACTTCTCGATCACTCCGTCCTTGATCATCTTTGCAATTCTCGCCCTCACCCCGCCTTCGGTGAGGTTTACCTTACGTGCAATCTCGACGTTCTTTGTCCGCGCGTTCTCACGAAGTATGGAGAGTATCTGGCTATCGATTTCGTCGATAACCCTTACAACCGGCCTTCTGAGAGTCCGGTCCTCCATCCCGATGCTGGTCATCAAACATCAATTAGCAGTATGCGTATTTAACTCATTCCTACTGACTGAGCAGTGTGACGGAAAGCTGTGTCCGGCATCTCTGGCTCTGAAGACTGGCATTTGATTGCAACAGGTCACCACTTTCAGACGGGTATGGAGCTGTGGCTGATGTCTGGGCTCGGCTGCTGATTTTCAGGCAGTCGTCCTTAAATATAATCGCCAGCGACTTCAGCCGTGTGACAGCTGCAAGGTCCGCCCGTGTTGCAGCGCAGAGAATCATCGCTATAGCAAGTGTGCTCCTTGTCATTTTCCTGCTCACTATTGCTGTGCCGCTCGCCCAGGGCAGGATAACAGGAAGCATCCAGACAGGCGGTTTCACTGAGCAGTACGGCGGCGGCATGCTCTATCTGAACGGTTCTGCATCGGTCACAAATGGCGGATATTACTCAATTGACGGGCTGGCATTGAATGCGACGCTTCTCTCGCCTGGCGGCGGCATGCAATTTGACTACAACGAGTCACTTCCATCTGTGCCTTCAGGCACAACTACCAGTTTCCCGATATCCATCCCCGTGCCTGTTGGTACCCTATACAGGCTGTTCAACGCCTCAGGCTACACCAGTTCTGCCAACTTCACACTAGTAGCGGCCATTGGCGGACATTATGCGATGGATGCTGTGGCATTCAACCTGCACACATCGACAGGTGTTATCATCAATCCGCGGTCTTTTGCCGGCTTTGCCGGAGGGGGTGCAGGCTGAGACATGACCGGCAACGCCCTCCATGAAAGCAGAAGGCGATTGCACGCGCGCCAGGCGGTTTTGTCTGCGTTGAAGAATTCAGCTGTTTTCCTCCTTGCACCGGTAATCGCCATTCATTTACTGACGCTTTACACCGCCTCCAGCGGTATTGCTGTCGCGTCCAGTGTTACCGACGTTGCCAGAACGATAACCTATCTGGGCATCGGCATCACAGCTGCGGCCGTCGCCTCGGCTTTTCTCGGAAATGAAAGGCTGTCGGGCCTTGTACTGAGGATTGTAAGCCAGGGACTTACCGCTGTTTACGCGCTCTATGTAATAGGCAGGGGGTACTCTTTCATTATTGCCGGGAAAGTCTCAATGACACTCGACATCTACCCTGTTGCGCTTTCAATTGCAGTAATTGCACTTCTCAGGATATTACCACCTCTTCTGGAATACCTGGAGAAAATGGGCAGACGGCATCAGAAGAAAGCCATGGACTGAACAGGCTTGAACTTCTTCCTTGCATCACCGACGTCGGCCAGATCATACAATTCTTCAGGAGGCAGCGGTTCGAGCAGATCAAATTCCCTCGCAAAGA
>JAJYOM010000128.1 GCA_021796175.1 Thermoplasmata archaeon | reverse complement strand
GTATCCCTGGTCTCATATCTTGTCCTGGCTTTTCCAATAAACGGCCAGAGAACCAGCAGTCCGCAGCTTGCGAGCAGCCATCGTAGAAGAGCCATACTGACGGGCGCCAGGAGTGTCTCCGCCCACCTTATCGCGACAAATGCGAGTCCCCAGATTATGCTGAGTGCAGTCAATGCAGCGTACGCCCTCAATGATGTAAAATGTGAAGATGGTGTCGACGATTCCTGACCGCCGCCGGTGCCCATTCTTGACTGTTCGCCGTGTTCTGCGGTCAATCTACACTTCCTTGTTATCTCCGCTTTCCATTTCCAGCAGAAATTTCTTTTTTTCAACCCCGAGGCCGTATCCGCCTATCTTGCCGTCTTTCCTGATCACGCGATGACATGGGATTACAAGCGGCACCGGATTTGCGCCGCACGCGTTGGCAACGGCCCTGTATGCTTTGGGCATACCGATTGATCGGGCAATATCATCATATGTCCTTGTCTGACCGTAAGGTATCGCCAGTATCGCTGACCAGACCCTGCGCTGGAAATCAGTGCCCCCTACATCGAATGGAAGCGTAATCTTCCCGCCCTTCAGATATGCAATTACAGCTTCAAGTCTCGCAGAAACACTGTCAGATCTCTGTATTGAAGCCATGGGATATTCCTCAAATAGAGAGCTGAGCAGGGCATCCTCATTGGGCGAGATCTTTACCGAACAAATACCATGGTCTGTCTGGGCAACAAGCAACCAGCCAAGAACAGTTCTGGCTGTTTGATAGCTGATGCGGGCTCCTTTCCCGCCCCTCCGGTAATCATCTGTTGACATGCCAAGTTTCGATTCGGCATTCCCGTAAAGCCAGCTGTGTGAACTGTAGCCGGTGTCGTAGACTGCACCAGGCATCGATCTCCCCCTTCTCAGATTTCTCTTAAGAAGCAATATTCTGCATTCTTCGACATATTTTCTAGGGGAGATGCCCAGAAGGTCCTTGAATGCCCTCTGTATGATGTACCTGCTGATTTTGAATTCTGATTCAAGTGACTTCAGCGAAAGGTCTGCTGAAGGTCTGGATCTGATGAAGTCGCATACCTGCTCGACCAGTTTCATCTTCATCCGGGCGCCCGTTCGCAACCTGGAAGACCTTCGCCTATTTTCGGAGATTGTTGTAACCATTCAGTCATCTGCCATTGACGTATCCAGCAGAATAGAGCTCAATAAAAGAGATTCTGTCTGAATCTTGCATCTTTGAAGGCTGTCGGTCGCCTCCCTGAGATTGCCGCAAGTCCGGAAATAGCGCAAGGGGACCAGATATTCACAGTTGCAATGCAATTAGACAGATATTGCAACATTCTTTGCATTCTCCGGACCCGTGGCCGTATGATCGTCAGGCAATGTCCTAAACACCTTCTGGAACGCCAGGGCGAGAAGGCAGATGTTATCAGCAGTCGTCTCACAGGGGATATGCCAACTTACGCGCACTCTAGCAGGTTAAGCAAACCTGGTATGCATTATCTGCTCAGATCGACTTCAAGTCCGAGTCCGGGCAAGCCGCTGACGCGGTTCTCGCCGTTGACAACAGTCACGCCATTTGTTGTCACATCCCGCTTCAGGCTCGTGTAGCCGTCGAGATCTGCATACTTGACATTCTTCATGCCGAGTGCGAGATGAGTTCCGGCAGTGGTTGCAATCTTCGTCTCAACCATGCACCCGATCATCACTGGAAGACCCGCAGCCTCGGCAATTTCAATGAGTTGCCTTCCCCTGCTTATGCCGCCTGACTTCATCAGCTTGAGATTTATCATGTCTGCCGCCTCCATGCGTATTATCCTCAAAGCATCTTCAGGTCCGTGGACAGACTCGTCGGCCATCACAGGTATGGAACTGCGATCCCTGACGAACTTCAGGCTGCTTATGTCGTCCGCTCTGGTCGGCTGTTCCAGAAACTCAATCTCAAACTTGTGGATCTTCTGGGAAAGCTCAATCGCCTTCTTGGCGGAATATGACTGGTTGAAGTCTACGTACAATGTCATGTCCCCGCCCACCTTCTGCCTTACAGTCTTGACACGTTCGTAGTCCTCAGCCATGCCGCGGCCCAGTTTGACTTTTACAGCTTTGAGTCCAAGGTCCATGAATTCCTGCGCCATAGTCTCTGCTTCCGCAAGTGTGCCCAGGTCAATCGTGTAGGAAGTTGCAATGCCCTGCCTGAAACCACCAAGAAGCCTGGAGAGCGGCATTCCGCTTCTCCTGCCGGTGATGTCCCATAGAGCTGTGTCAATAGCGCATTTTGCGGCATATTCTCCACGCACTGTCTGCTGCATTGCATCCCATATTGACTCTGATGATGCGTCGTCCATTCCGGTGACAGCGCCTTTCAGCATCGATAGCGCAAACTCGGCCGAGCCCATTGTCTCGCCGGTAATCAGCGGGGTCGGAACGCCCTCTCCCCATCCTTCGAATCCGTCGTCTGTCCTGATCCTGACCAGAAAACCCTGGTAGGAGGAAGTGCTCTCAAAGGATATCCTGAATTCCTTGACCATTGGTATGTCAAGCCTGAAATAATCAAAGCCGCTGATCATAACTATCAGTTCCCGTGATTCCCAGCACCTAATTCAGCTTTTCTGAGAAAGTGGAAGGATCATCCAACAGGCGCAGCAGATGAATCAGCCATTGAGCATGCTCAGAGTTGATCGCTGATTCACCGGGTAGGTCCTGATGGAAGTTATGCTCCCCCTCAAATTCCTGGAATATGCATCCCTGCCAAGCAGGTTTGTGATAGTCACCCTCTGAAAGTGAAGGTTTGCATGTATCATCATGCCTTCACCGATATGCATTCCCACATGCCCTGGGAAGAAGATGAGATCGCCGGGGGCTGCATCCTTGAGAGACTCCACCTGCGAGCCAACGCTTTCCTGCTGATCTGCATTCCTTGGCAGCTGTAAGTTGTTGAAACTGAAAACTCTCTGGGTCAGGCCGGAGCAATCGGTGCCGAACTCTGTTACACCTCCCCACAGGTATGGTACACCGAGGTATCTGCGTGCGAGAATTATCCTGTCCATGGTGTGATCCATGCTCCTCAGAATTGCCTTCCCGACTTCAAGCCGGGAAACATCTTCATCAGTTAGAAGAGAGCCCAGCGGCAGCCGCAGATCACCGGCAGCGAACGATCGGCTGAGCTTGTACCTGATACGCTCCCTGCTCTTTTTCAGGGAGCTTGCAATTATGAAAGCTTCATAACCATCTGGTGCCCTCACCCTGACATATTCCCCTTCTGTCTCATTCAGCAACTGGACTTCCTGGCCCCAAATCAGCTGGTCGACCCTTTCAGATCTGAACTTGCCTTCAGCCCTGAGATCTGCGACCCCGATCCGGACCCTCACAGCCACTGTTTCTCACCAGCCGGACAAATGAATGGACAGCCCCCTGAAGCGCGTTTCGTTCCTGAGCATTCTAACCGAACCAGGCCGATCATTCCTGACATCGCCACAGGCTATGCCTCCCTACTGTAAACAAGTATCTTCCCGACGGGCATGAAACCGGCCGATGCATAAAGTCTCTCTGCCGGTACATTGACACTTGCACTATAGACGAGTGATTTGAGCGTTATGAAGCGCCTCACTCTGATGAAAGCCTCCGAGAGCAGGGCTTTTCCGAAACCCAATTTCCTGAAGTCTGGAGCTATCTGAAGCGATTCGATTTCACCAACCAGGTTGAATTCGTCGAGCCAGCATATGCATGAACCGGCGATCCTGCCGTCGACCGTAATGATCACAGGATTGAGCTCCCTGTTATAGCCCGGACAGGTCTGAAGATGTCTGTGCATTTCTACAGAGTACGTGCTCCCTTCCCCCCAGGCCATCCGGTGCATGCTGACATACGCATCAACCATGCATTCATCCGGACCACTGGCTGGGTAGAAACCTGCAGGGAGACAGGAAGCTTCAACTGTGCCAATATCCCTTTCCAGCACGGTGTAATGCCTGCTTTCCCTTGCAAATCCGTATTTTGAAAGAAGACGGCGCCTGTCCATGTTGTTTTCAAGCACCTGAGTGATTGTTGTTTCACTGAAGGAATGACGGGCTGTTGCCAGACCGGTTTTGGACAGTCCCCATTCCAGCAGCAATTCATCACTGGATACAGGTGTGCCTGGCCTTGTCCTGAATACAATTGTATTCCCATCCCTAAGGCAGAAACCGGAGACTCTTCACCGCTCCTGAGCAGACAAATGCTTCCATCTGGCCTGTACGCTGGATCTCTCATTGCCCAGAGAATATCGCCGATTTGCTCGTAATCACCCCCGGCTTGCTCATGTCTGCACTGTTTCAGGAAATGCAATATTCGCTGGAGATCTCCGATGTCAGTGTATTCCACGATGTCCATGCAACTCAACACTGAGATCTCGCCGTGTTCAACTTTGGTTTCCTGTATGCGAGTTCAAGTCTCATCTCAATGACGAAGCTGCCGGGAGAATGTTCAAGCTGTTCAACTTTACCGGTCGGAACAAATTTCCTGCTCCTGTAAAGTTCAACCGCGTGCGCCTGGGAGGGATTGACCCCAAGAATTATAACGCCGGAACGGTGGTTCGACCTGACCCAGCTTATAGCAGTGTCCACCAGCCTGGAACCGATGTGATATCCCCTGAAGTCTGGTTCCAGCCATACTCCGTACAGGTTGAATTCACCCTCAGAATGGAATACGCATTCAGAATGATAAATGCCGGAAGTACCCACAAAACGTGAGGAGTAGCAGGCGACAAAGAGAGAATTTGTGTCTGATGTGGCCGATTTTGCCACCCTTTCAATCCACTTCTCATCGCTGTATGCAGACTCGCGCTCATAGGTGCTTCCAAAAGCAAGAGGGTCGAGCTTGAGAGAGCGTAGCCTGAGCGAGCGGTATTCACGCCACTCCGGAGCCCTGAGGCGCCTGACCTCCACTTCCCGGGAAATGGTGCCTTCCAACCTGTTCTCCTGGCCGGCCATCGTATGGTGGAAAGGGGATGTAGATATTTGGATGTTCCCGGATGAGAGTATTAAGGGCGGCATATCCTGTGCATTTGATCCTTGCCGGTAA
>JAJYOM010000127.1 GCA_021796175.1 Thermoplasmata archaeon | reverse complement strand
ACGCCATTCTCCGCCAGAATTGTCAGACTCTTGATGAGTCACTGCCCTATTTGGCCGGCACTGAAAGTCGGAAGACGCAGCGGGTCCGCCAGTTTCAGCCCGCTGTCTCTCAGCACCTCATACTGATTGCGCTTCCTGTTGAAATAGTCGAGCTGCTGATATTACTGCCGAGAGCGTATTCAGTTTGCACCCCGACCTTTGCCTGTGAGTTCGCTGTGCACATCCCTGTACGCGCAAGATTCGGCTGTGCAGCCACTTCCACTGAATATCAAGTCACATTCCCAGGGCAGTGTCTTTCCAGCCACTCCAGTTATTGGATAGTAAAATATTACGCATTTGCCGGCAGTCATTCCGGCCAGGTTGACGATCCACCCTTCCACAGATGCAGTCGGACATGCGGTATGCTCATTCCGGTAAGATGGTCACAGGTACCGTCAACTGTCGGGACCGGAAGGTTTTCAGGTGACCAATCCATGTCATGTCGCATTACTCCTCACAACCAGTTGCCTGTCCCTGCATAGTGAATTGCCTCAATTTATTCTGTTATATGCGAAATTGCCATCTTTCCGCTTTCGGGTTTCTGCAACTCACTCCGGCTGATATTCGCCTTTGAACTGCCGCGCATGCTCGTCTGAATGGTCCCTGTTAACTTCATCCCGCTGCATCACATCTCCCGGCCGGCCTGAAGGACTGGAACCTGTTCACGCAGGGGAAAAAAGGAAAGTAAGTGATTTGAACTGGGTGGTGCCGGACTTCAACGTTGCTACTTGGGGAAGGGCAGTTTTTCTTTCAGATATTGCTGGAGACCATAGGCACCAGGCACAACCGTGCCCAGTGAACCCGGAAGTCCCCACCAGTCACTTGTGAGAACCCATCCCGACGATGTATACTGGTAAGTGAGCAGATACGGCACTATCAGTGTAAACAGCTGGCTCGACACATTGGCTGACTGAACCACCGTCCCGTTGGAGATGATATACCATAATTTTGCAGTAACGCTCGCAGTATTGTTCTTGATGCTCACGCCAAATCCGCCCACCCAGTAATAAACAACAGACTCAGCAAAGAATTTCGCCCACTCGGCACGTATGCCTGATGTGGAGCTGTAAACGCCGTTGAGCGCTCCGTTGTAAGCGCTGTCATAGCTTGTATTCTCCATGTACCAGTAGAGTACAGCGCTGGATGAATACTGAGACATTGTCGTGTTCAGATTTTCCATGCCTATGGCATTCCAGTGCTCGTAAGCCAGTGCAGTCACAATCTGCTCCTGTTGTGCTGTGCTGAGTTTCGCAGTGGAAGCTTCGGGCTTTATCGCGTAAAGACCCCAGCCAATGCCGGCTATAACTATCAGGACCACAATTGCAGTAACGCCCACGGCCAGTGACATTACTTTGCGCCCACTTTTTGGAGGTGCATCTGAGGACATGCCGGGGTCTAAAGGCTCCAGCTATATTACCTTCTTGAAATCCGATGCACCCGAATGATTGCAACGGGGTAAAATATTCTCTCTCCGAACAAATCCTTATCATGGCAGGATTTTATCTCAGAATGCATCATTTTCTGCATGTTTTCCACCATTTTTGGTTCAGAGGCGCATTTATCTGGATGCCGGAGAGGAGATATGGTCCGGCTGCTGTCTTTGCAAATACCTATCAAGGCCCGTTCGGCTGTGCCAGAGGGGCAGCCTGTCTTCATATGTAGTTTCAGTTGGCCGCAAATTGCGGCCATGGAATCCCGGTTCCTGCAAAATCTCTTAGTATTCGATGGTATCACCAATTCATGGCTGCAATTGTCTCTGCCGGTTTCAGCAGGTTTGGGAAGAGGAAGGAGGGAATTCTGGATATCGCTGCAGAGTCCGCCCTTCCCATAGTCAGGAAGCACAGGGACAGCATCGACTTCGTGCTTGTTTCAAACTGCTACTCTGGTGAATTCAACAGTATTTCGGGTCTCAACAATCTCGTTACAACATATCTTTCGATGGATACCGTGCCGTCAATTCGTATCGACAACACCAGCGGGAGTGGCGGCGCTGCGCTGTTTTCAGCAGTTTCGCTTGTGGAGTCAGGAAGGGCGAAAGCCGTACTTCTTACAGGGGTTGAGAAGATGTCAGACAGACCGACCAAGGAGGTTACCAGGGTTATTTCCTCCCTGCTTGGCGAAAGGGAAAAGGCTGCAGGGCCATCGCTTCCGTCGCTCGCCGGTCTCCTGACAAGGCTGTATATGGATGAATTCGGTGCATCGAGGGAGTCGATCGCGCAGGTGGCCGTAAAAAACCACAGGAATGGCGCTCTGAACCCCAACGCCCAGATCCAGAAGGTACTGACGCTGGAACAGGTCCTGCAGTCCACGGTGATCATGGATCCGCTCAGGCTGTTCGAGATCAGCCCGATTAGCGACGGTTCCACATCACTGCTTGTTGTTCCGGACGACATGGCTGAGAGCTATACTGACAAACCAGTCTATGTCAAGGGCATTGGCATGTCAGCAGACAGCTCATTCCTCACAGACAGGAAGACATTCACAGACATACCCGCAGTGAGGAGGGCAGGCGATATCGCCAGGAAGCAGTCGGGAATCGACAGGCCGGATTTTGCCGAGCTGCATGATATGGCGACTGTGCTGGAAATTGTTCAATCCGAGTCGCTTGGCTTCTTCCCGCGCGGTGAGGGGTGGAAGGCGGTGGTAGACGGGGTGACAGAGATAGGCGGCGAGCTGCCAATAAACACGAGCGGCGGGCTGAATTCCAAGGGTCATCCGATAGGTGCAAGCGGTGTCGCTCAGACAGCTGAGGTCTTCCTCCAGCTGAGAAACGAGGCGGGGCAGCGGCAGGTGAAGAACCCGTCGAACGGCATGATGATGAGCATGGCTGGATTTGGCAATTCCGCTACAGTGGCGGTAATGGGGGTGGAGCAGTGAATATACTGAAGTGTGACGGGTGCGGCCATGAGATGTTCGAACGCCGGGCAGTCTGTCCCGAATGCAGAGGAGAATCCTTTTCCGAGTCAGAAGCCGGCGAGCCGCAGACAATCGTGTCTTCCCTGCTCACGGTCACCCCTGAAGGGTTTGAAGACTCGTACGACCTCGCTGTGGGAAAGCTCGGCAGGACTCTTGCAATTTACAGGAAAGCAGTGCCGAAGTGAGCCCTGGTTTGCGACTTCGCCTGCCCATTACCCAATTGTCCGGTTACCATTAATTTATAGAAGCGCGCGCATTGCCGGTTATGCGCTCTGTAATTATAACAGGTGTCGGCGACGGGATAGGTGCCGCCATAGCCAGGGGACTGCATGACAGGGGCCATTCAATCGTTCTGGTTTCCAGGGGCGAGAAGGGGAGAGAGCTTGCCTCTGAGCTTTCAGCGCCACACATAAGATGCGATCTGACTGATGAAAAGCAGGTTGCCGGCATGTCTGCCGAAGCGCACAGACTCATGGGAAAGGTTGACTCCGTTGTCCACGCAGCGGGAGGATACTTCAGGCAGCAGACAGTTGAAAACACCGACCCTGCATTCTTTACCGGCGCATTGATGAACAATGCGCTGACATTCTACAATGTGGTGAGGGCGACCCTCGGGTTGCTCAGGGCCAGCGGACACGGCTCGATTGTAGCCGTGTCTGCAGCGCCCAACGTTTACCTGAACAGCAATATAGGATATGCTGCAGGCAAGGGCAGCATTCAGTTCATGGTGAAGCAGCTTGCTCTGGAGCTGCTTCATTCCAACGTGACGGTCAACGGCATTTCGCCAGGATTCTTCGGCAGGGGGAAAGGCAGCTATCCTGAAGGTTCAACGAAGCTGCTGCAGCAGGGAAGGCTCCCGGGTGAAAGCATCGGGAAGGCAGTCCTGTTCCTGCTGGATAATCCGCTGATTACAGGACAGCTTGTAGAGGTTGACGGCGGCCACTCGATCAACATAGGGGCTGGCCTCTGACCGCGGCAGTTCACGTATGGCCTTTTCCCAGTCGCTCGATATACCTTTCGGCAGCCTCCCTGCCGGAAACCATTGCAGCCAGTATGTCATACTGCCTTGCTTCGTGCATTACGACGTCGAACTTCAGGTCGCTCCTGCCGGTAAATACAACGCCTTTTGATTCAGCGATTTTCCTGTAGGCCATTGCCCTGACCCTGTCCAGGCTCCGCAGGCTCCTTTCGGATACGGTAATCTCCGTCTCGCCCGCAATGGCGAGTATCTCGTCATGATGCTGGTAGATGCTTGTGTCGACAGTTATGCTCCTGCCCCTAGGGAGCGGATCGTATTTCCTGTCGGGAAGGCAATACAGCCCGCTGCCGGAGAACCTGCTTCCCAGGATTATTTTCACGCCAAGCAACTTCAGTTCCTGCCTGTAATAGTCTATGAGCTTCCCGAACTCCCTTTTCTTCGCCTCGTCGGTTATGTCAAGCAGCTGCCCGCCAATATCGTCTCTCACATCGTGAATCGTCACTTCAAGCCCGGCCCTGGCGGCGCAGATTGCAGCCTCCATGCCTTTGACACCTGCTCCTGCAATGTCCAGCTTACCGGCGGCCTTTCTTTCCGGATGCCTTACCGCTTCCAGCCCTGTCGAAGGATTTACCGTGCACCGGACCTCCCCGTAAGTGATGTCCCTGCACGCCTGGTTGCACCTGATGCAGGGCCTTGGCACCACGAGGCCTGCTATCACCTTGCCGCTGAAAAACGGATCTGCAAGCATTGCCCTGCCCACAGCCACGAAATCAGCTTTTTCCAGCACAACAGCAGCGTCTTCTGCGCTCGTCACCGATCCGACAACTATTGTCTTCACTGCCGGCTTTTTCGGCAGTCTGGCTGCTATGTGTGTCCTGTTGCCGTAAAATGATATGGATGATCCGGGCGGTGCAAACCTTCCTGCAGAAAAGTGCACATAGTCTACTGATTTCAGCGACTCTGCCACAGATATGCCGTAATCAGGGCCGTAACCGTCCGGGTCGTCTTCGTAGAGGCTGAGCCTTATTCCCAGTGCGATATCCACCTCCGCCCTTATCGCATCGACTATTTCCTGTGCAAACCGCAATCTCCCCTGCAGTGAACCGCCGTAACCGTCTTCGCG
>JAJYOM010000126.1 GCA_021796175.1 Thermoplasmata archaeon | reverse complement strand
AATAGCAGAAAATCGGATAATTCCATACGATCCGGGTACAGTCTTTACGATCGCCTTCGGAGATACTGAGTCGTGCGAAAGACTTATTAGGTGGTCGATTATGGGCTGAAGAAGCAAGAGGAAATTTACATGGCAAAAATCTCCGTGTATGGTTTACTTCACCCTGAATAAACCGAATGCAGTATTGTTTTCTGAACGCGTGCGCAATTTTAATTCCGGAGGTGTATCTACTGCTTGGTGATTACCGGCTCCGGATTGCTATTCCCGGCAGGGGAAGGCTGAGAGAGGGTACGGAAAAACTCCTTTCCATGGCAGGAATTGAACTTCCGCCACCAGGCGACAGAATGCTCGTTATCGGAGATGAGCGGTCGGGCTACCAGCTGCAATCTGTCCGGGCGAAGGATATAATCGGCCTTGTCAGATCCGGTTCTGCAGATGTTGGTATAACTGGCAGAGATCTCGTGATGGAATACGGTGACGAAACCGTGAGTGAGCTTATGCAACTTGATTTTGGAAAATGCTCTCTCTGCATCGCTGTACCGGAAAACTCTCCCGCAACGAACGCATCTCAGCTTGCCGACGGCACACGGGTTGCGACAATGTTCCCCAACATTACGGAACGATTTTTTGAAAGCATCGGAAAGAGGGTGCAGCTGGTAACTGTCTCAGGCACCACTGAAGCAGCTCCGATGATCGGCATCGCAGATGCAATATCAGACATAGTGGACACTGGAACAACACTTCGCAATAATGGTCTTCGGTCGCTGTGCGCGGTGGCTGAATCCACTGCTGTCATAATAACCGGAACGAAGGCAATTGAAACGAGGATGGAGGAAATCGACGAATTCCTCTGCCTGATCAGAAGTGTTCAGGATGCCAAATCGAAGAGATACCTGATGGTAAATGTGCCCTCAGGTTCCGAGAGCGATGTCCGCAGACTTCTGAAGGGAATTGAAGGGCCGACATCCATGCGTATATCAGGAAGGGATGACTTCTTCGCGCTGCATGCCGTCGTCGATTCTGGTGAAATAAACAGACTCATACCGGGTCTGAAGGCGATGGGGTGCACCGGGATACTCGTTTCCAGGATAGAGAGGCTGGTTCCATGAGCGGCAACCGCCTGGAGTGCAGAAGTGCGGAGGAATGCGTCGCCGCTGCGTCACAATTGAGGGAAGCGCAGCGACCGGGAGCAGACATCGATGCAATCATTGAGCGCATTTTTGAAAGAGTCAGGAACGAAGGAGATCGCTCCCTGTTCGACCTCACTGAAGAGTTTGACGGCGTGAAGCTGAAAAAGCTGAGGCTTGATACCGAAGAGATGAAGGCTCTGGCCTCGGACGTTGATGGCGAGGTGCTCGAAGCGCTGAAGATGGCATCGTCGAATATCAGGCAATTTCACTTGGGCGGACATCCTGCAGGGGTTGTACTGCAATTTGACGGTTCGCGGATAGAAAGGAAATACGTGCCTCTAGGGCGTGTCGGCATTTACGTGCCAGGGGGAAAATATGCATATTCATCGACTGTGCTCATGGCGGCGATTCCAGCCAGGATCGCAGGCGTCACAGACATGGTGCTGTTTACGCCACCTGATAAGGACGGAAAGCGGTTGCGCTATGTTGCCGCAGCCTGTCTGCTGTCCGGTATCAGCAGCATAGTTACCGTGGGTGGAGCGCAGGCCATTGCTGCTATGGCGTACGGCACAGAAAGTATACGTAAAGTGGACATGATAGTTGGTCCAGGAAACTCATATGTTGCAAAAGCCAAAGCTGCCGTGTCCTCTTTGGGACTGACGGGCATTGATTCCATTGCGGGACCCACTGAGATACTTGCTCTTGCCGACAGATCAGCCGGCGGTGATGAGGATGTTGTGGCATACGAACTTCTTGCTCAGATGGAACACGGTTCAGGCGCATCTGCGGTTCTGTGCAGCGACAGCGCAGAGCTGATAGATGGCGTCATTGGACGAATGCATGATATTGTGGATTTAGCCCGAAGATCTGTTTTGACCGGCTGTCTTCAAAATTTCACCTCTGTGCTCGTCTCATCTCCTGAACTGATGGAGGCGTTTGCGGAGGAATACGCGCCGGAGCATCTCTTTGCTGTCGGTGATGAGGCAGAAAGGATTGCAGAGGGAGTCAGAAATTCCGGATCTGTCTTCATAGGCAGGTGCTCTTCTGTTGCGTTCGGTGATTACATTTCTGGAACAAATCATATATTGCCGACTATGGGAACTGCGCGCTTCTCCTCGCCTCTTCAGGTCACGAATTTCATGAAGGTCGTGGAGCGGCAGAGGCTGAGCAGAATCACCGCTGAGAAGCTCTCTGCGCCCGGTTCAAAACTTGCGGAATCGGAGGGATTGTTCAAACACGCCGCATGCATGAAGTTGAGAGGCAGAATGCCCGGCACAGAAGTGGGGAGTGATGAATAGTGGGTGATTCAGCGAGGCCGGAATCGTTTGCCAGATCGGAAGTCTTATCAGCTGATGAATACCTATACTACTATCCTCGTGGAAACGCTACTGTCAAGATGAACGACAACACGAGTCCGTACGGGCCATCACCCCGTGTCAGAAAGCTTCTTGAGGGAAGGGCTTCGTCGATTATTGGCGGACTGCAGGAATGCACCTATTACCCGGATCAGACTGCGGAAAAGCTGAGGGTGAAGATTGCTTCGCTTAACAGCATGATGCCTGGGCAGGTCATGGTCGGGTGTGGTGCTGACGAGATACTCGATCTCCTGGCAAGGGTATTCATAAATCATGGGGACAGAGCCATTGTGCCTGTACCTGCCTACTGGATGTATAACCGTTTCGCGACGCTCAATGGCGCACGGGTCTCCACTCCGTTTATCGGCAAACCTCCTTCGCTGAAATGTTTTGATCCTGGCGTTGGCAAACTGCTCTTCATTTCCAGTCCCAACAATCCTGCCGGAAACATGTTCAGCACACAGAGCATTGCAACACTCGCATCGACATTCAATGGGATCGTTGTCGTTGACGAAGCGTACGCAGAGTATGCGGGCACATCGGTTGCGCCACTTGTAAATGAATTCAGCAATCTGGTAATTGTAAGGACTTTCTCAAAGATTTATGGACTGCCTAATTTCAGGATCGGATATTCGATCTCATGTGCAGCCACAGCATCACTTATGAGGAAGATCAAGAATCCTTTCAATGTAACGTCGGTGTCGCAGATCGTAGCGCTTGAAGCATTGTCAGATCAGAACTTTGTCGGGGATATCAGGGAAAGAAATGCCGTCGAACGTGAATATGTCAGAAAGGGAATGGAAACACTTGGGCTGACGGTATATCCATCCTCGGCAAATTTCCTGCTCTCTGAATTCGGCAGCAGCCGTGAAACTGTACACAGTGAACTTCAGATAAGAGGAATATTCACGAGGAAGATAGAACAGCCGGGATATAACGGCTGTCTGCGCATAACTGTCAGGAGCAGGAAGGAGAACGAGCTCTTCCTTACATGCCTGAATGAAATCATGGGTGGAGACTCATGAGAATTTCCATAGCTAGTTACGGCGTCGGAAACATGCACAGCATAACAAAAGCTGTTGAACGGACTGGCGTCGCCGCCGTCATAGCAAAAACACCCGCGGAGCTTTTTCCTGCCGACGGCATCATCCTTCCGGGTGTGGGCTCCTTTTCTGCAGGAAGCAGATGGTTTGCAGGGCAGAGGGAGGAGGCGGCAAGACTGATGAGGGAAACGCCGGTTCTTGGCATATGCCTTGGGTGCCAGCTCCTTCTGGAAGACAGCGAAGAGGGCAGCGGCAGGGGACTCGGACTCATTCCGGGAAATGTTAAGAGATTGCACACAAACAAGGTGCCGAACATGGGGTGGGAGAGGGTATCACGCACTGCAGACAGCATCCTGTTCAATGGGATTCCGGAGGACGAGCCGTTTTATTTCGTGCATTCATACATACCGGTACCGTCCGATATTGGGGATAAAGCTGCAACCACCACCATGAAAGATGGTGACGGAAGTGTGACATTTACAAGCGCAATAGCGCGCGGAAACATCTTCGGTGTGCAGTTCCATCCTGAAAAAAGCTCCACTCAGGGATTGAGACTGATAAGCAACTTCGTTGACCACTCGAGGAGGATATGCAGATGCAGATAATCCCTTCCATAGATCTGCGCAGGGGTAAAGTTGTGAAACTGGTCGGTGGTGTCCCAGACTCGGAGGTTTTCCAGAGTTCATCGCCCGTTAGTTTGCTGGAGCACTGGGAATCACAGGGTGCACGCCGAATCCATGTTGTGGACCTTGACAGCGCATTCGGTGAGCCTTCCTCTGAAAACTGGGATGCGCTGGAAGTGCTCCTCTCCTCCGCAACAGCCAAAATTCAGGTGGGTGGCGGGATAAGGAACAGCGAGGCTGTCGTAAAATATCTGGATATGGGAGCGGACGCCGTCATTGTTTCAACCATTATATTCAAAGACAGAGGGATCTTCGAACAGCTTACGGCATCGTTTCCTGACAAAGTGGCAGCATCAATAGACTATGAACGTGACAGGGTGAAGGTTTCCGGATGGAGGGAAGAAGGTTCTTCAGTACCGGAGAAGGTAGCGGCGGAATGTGATGCCCTTCCCCTGCACTCGATCATAATCACCGATATTTCCAGGGAGGGCAGGTTAAAAGGTGTGGACAGCCCGAGAATACGGGCGGTACGCAAAACCGTGCGTCACCCGCTGAGCGTAGCGGGTGGAATTTCCAGTGCCGACGACATCGCTTCGCTGATGGAGTGCGGTGTTGACGGGGCGATTCTGGGCAGGATGCTCTACGACAAGCGTGCATCTCTCTCAGAGCTGATTAAAGAATTTGCAAAAACTGGAAGCAGATATGAATGGAGCTGATTGTTGTTGAAACAGAGAATACACAGGGTAAGAAGGGAAACAAAAGAAACGCAGATTGCGCTTTCGCTGAACGCGGACGGCGCAGGAAAATGTAATTTCGAATCGGACGGTCTGCAGATGGTGGCACACATGATGAACACGCTGTCTCGCTACTCCTCTTTTGATATTGTGGTCAAGGCTAGGGGGGATATGGAGCATCACACAAGCGAGGATGTGGCGATAAGCCTGGGAATTGCACGAAATAAA
>JAJYOM010000125.1 GCA_021796175.1 Thermoplasmata archaeon | reverse complement strand
TACGTCGCCACCAAAGGTGGGATAGTTTCGCTCACCCGGGCCCTGGCGGTAGAGTTCGGGCCTCTCGGCATACGAGTCAACGCCGTCGCGCCAGGGGCGGTGGCCTCGGGCTCCACCCTCCAGGCACTAGCCGAATCCGGGAACCCTGGCGCTGACGCCCCCACGCTTGTGGGGCGCATGGGCACGGGCGACGACATCGCGAACGCGTGCGTGTTCCTCGCCTCGGAGGCGGCTTCGTTTATAACCGGAGCGATGCTCGTCGTCGACGGGGGGCGCAGCTTGTCGCGAAAACCCGACCCGCTGTCGGATCTCGGTTCGATCAGCGCCGCGCCCCCGGTCAAAGGGTAGGCTCGCCACGTGGACACACCTCAAATCTCTACTGGCCCCGACGGCACCGACGGCACCGGCCGGATGCGTAAGTACCTGCACACGGACGCCGAGGCCGCCGTCCATGGTCAGGGGGCCGGCACCTTCACAACCGGACGGGTGGAAACTCATGGCATTAAAGATATATTTGCGATGACTGTTAGCATCCGGCATGAGTGATTTGCCGCCCGGCCAGTTCTGGGGCCACAGGTTCGTCACATACACAATAAACGGCGTGCCGGAAATAGCCGAGTCTGATTACAGGTTTCAGTTGACTGGACTCGTAAGGAAAAAGCTTGAATTTGCTTTCAGCGAACTTGAACAATTGGGATTGAGAACACTCCGGGCAGATTTTCATTGTGTCACGAAGTGGAGCATCAGGGACTGCGAATGGAGGGGCATTCCATTCAGTGCGCTCGCCGGACTTTCAGGAATCGAGGACGGCGCGGAATATGCGTTCATACATTCGCTGGATGGATACACGACGGTTGTGCCAATGGAAAACATGCAGGAATCGCTGCTCGCGACCGAACTGAACGGAAGCAGAATCTCTCAGGAGCAGGGTGCGCCTGTCAGGCTCGTTGTCCCTTCCCTGTACGGATGGAAAAGCGCAAAATGGCTGGCCGCGATAGAGCTGGTCGAGGAATACAGGGACGGTTTCTGGGAGGAGAGGGGATACCATGAGAGGGGAGATTTTCTGACAGAGGAGAGATTCAAAAATCCGGCCGCCAGGTTCCTTCATAAGAAAGTTGCCGCCCCCAGGAAAGTACAATAGCTCACATTTTAATCGGAAAAGCCGTTTTCAGTCTGATGAAAGCATCAGAAGGAAAGGGGATAGCCGTCATGGGAGAACCGATGGCGGAATTTTCCGACATGGGTAAAGGAATGTACGGTCTGAGCTTCAGCGGCGATGCCGTCAATGTTGCCATATCCGCCAGGAGGCTCGGCGTGAAATCATATGTGATAAGCGCGGTTGGAGATGATTACTTCGGCAGAGAGCTGAAGGTTCATCTTGAGAAGGAAGGGGTGAAGACAGATTCGCTGACTGTTATCAAGGATGGCTACACCGGACTGTATTTCATTACACTGCTTGGCGGGGGAGACCATGTATTCACTTACTACAGGAAAGGAAGCAGTGCGGGCAGGCTCGTTATTTCCACTTCACAGCTTGACAGGATCAGGAGCGCCGAGATATTTCACTTCAGTGGCATTGCACAGGCAATTGGCAAAGTAGCACGGAAAAGCGTGTTGAAGGCTGCCCGAACAGCTAAGAATGCCGGGTTGACAGTGAGTTACGACATAAATTACAGGCCGAAGCTGTGGGACAGAAGCACGGCTGCAGATGCATTTGAAGAGGTGTCAGAGTACGTCGACACCATATTCGTTTCAACAGAAGACTGGCATCTGCTATACGGAAAAAAGAAATCTGCGCAACAGGTGGCGACTGAGCTCAGGAACAGGGGATTTGAAACTGTCGTTGTAAAGGACGGTTCAAGGGGGTCGTTTGGAATAGCGAATGGAAATAAGGTATCCCAGGAGACATTTTCGGTCGATGCGGTAGATGCCACCGGTGCGGGAGACGCTTATGATGCCGGCTTCCTCTGTGGCACAGTTCGCGGCCTGGATTTCCATTCAGCAATGCGATACGCTTCGATGAATGCGGCACTGAAATGCACCAGGAAAGGGGGCATAAGGGGTCTGCCGACGAAGACACAGCTGGAAATTGCACTGGCCAGTCACTCCAAAAAATAAAATGCGGCCCGGAGGAGACCAGGCCGCGGGATGGGTTGTGCGTTAATCGTCATGCGAACAGCGGATCGCAGCCATAGAGCCTGTAGATGCCCTCCCAGCTGCAATCATCGGTGTCATCCGCGTCATGGATGAACTCAGCCATTTCTTCCATGATGTATTGTGACCGATAAGGTGTATTTAAACAGGAGAGGGGAGAGGTGACCGGAAACGAAGGGACTGCAAGAAGAATCAACCGCTGGAACATGGAAAATGATCATGCAGGAGCCTTAGAACGAGGCTGCGTGGGTGAATATCAAATAGCAGTTCAGCGTCAGCGTTCTCGCTTATCTTCCGGCCCAACTGGGAAACGTTTTTAGCCTACATTCTGTAAGGGGATATCGTGGCCAAGAAAAAGAAGGTAGAAGATGAATACAGCTTCGTACCTCCGCAATTCGACGAAAGAGCGTTCATAGAGAAGGATCTTGCGGACAGCAAGATCGTTATCATCACAACGGTATTTGGCATACTCGTTGGCGCGGCTGCTGCGGCTGCAACGATATATGTGAGCAGCATTCTCGGATTCCTTATCATAATCGCCATGGTCTACGGCCTGTTCAAGCTGCTTTTCAGGGCGTTGAAGGTGAACCTGTCCTCTTACAAACGGAAGGATTACATCTACAAGGGCGGAACCTACCTGGTGACTGCAGTTGCGATATGGATATTGCTGCTGAATCCTCCATTCGCATTCGCCACACCACCATCTTTCCATGGGACAGATGCAATTACGATGCACAGGCAGTCAGGGTCCACCTGGGTATCGGTGCCGCTCAACATAACTTCCGCCCCGACCATTGCGGCCGGACAGGTCAACATAACAGCGCATGTGCTCTCGATAGGGTCCGCAAAGGCAACGCTGTATATTACTTTCAATTCATCCACAACATCTGTATACACAATGTCGTACGTGTCTAATTTCAATTACCAGTACATAATGACAGTTTCTGCAGGCTACTATCAGTTCTACGTTGTTGCAAAATCAGGAAGCGGAACACAGGCAAAGAGCGGTGTTTACGGTTTCACAGTGACGTAGATCAGTATTCCCACGGAAACCTGTAGAAGAGGAGGCTGCTGAGCAATGCCCTGTTGCCTGCATCTATTACAGCTGCATCTGAACTGACTTCTGCTGTGTGCTTCATGCCGTCTATATCCGCTCCGAGGCTCAGTTCCCCAATGCTGTTCTCCAGAAGTCTTCCGGGCGTCGCGAATGGTTTCTTCTCTTCGGAGTAGAGAACACCGTCCACAAGCGAGACACTGCCTCCCGCTTTTCGGTGCTTGTCTATGAACACAGGTGAGTTGGATGACCAGCCCTCTGGGCCGGCTCTCAGCCAGCTTGAAGGGTAAGTCCTCTGCCTCATCTCGAAAAGAATCTTGATTTTACCGTCTACAGAGAAGGCAGTCCTGTTCACCACGAATTCGTGCTTGTTCAGGAGGGAAATTATGTTCCTCTTCGCCTTCTGGATCTGAGGGTAGAGGTTGTCATCCACAACGTCCGGCTTCGCGATTGTGAGCAGCAGAAGTCCATGACCGGATTCGCTGATGGCCCTCTTTATCGAAGGCAGGTCTGCAGGTGGTTGCTGCACCGGGAAAAAGAAACGGATGTCAGCCCTCCGCACGTACCTGTGGCAGGCCATCACAGCGATAGAGAATGCGTCAGGTCCCAGAGCTGCCGCCACATTGCGATCGGCGTCAACCGGGTCAGGCAGAGTGAGAAGCGCGTCGGAACCTTCCAGCTTTGCGCCCAGTTTCGTGCCCGGAACAATCACCACTTCACCCCTTTTCCACCGGGAAATTGAATTTACTGTAGCGGCGAATGTGCCGTAGGACAGCACCAGCAGCTCTGTAAGATATCCGGAAAAGCCGTTGACCCTGGCCTCAGCCCCATAGACTCCGATGCCCTTGAAGAACCGCTTAAGCAGCCGGACCTCGTCTCTCTGAAACTGCTCTATTTTGCTGTTTACATATCTCGACTGGAAAGGTGTTCTGTCTACCGCCGACATCTTCATTCCCGGATCTTCCACAGCGTAGCACGGGACAAGGTCGATATTCACACCGCCCATGACGCCCCTGATGTAAGGATGCTCAGCGTACTTTACAACCGGTTTATCAAGGACCTTCCTGCCCAACTCCAGTCCCACTTTTTCAAGGACATCCCTTCCTGCAGTAACCGGGAAGGTCATGAAAACATCCACATCCGCCTCCTTGAGATAAGTGCCCTTTGCAACAGACCCGACGATAACCGGTGTTATCTTTCCGCCGACCTCGCTGAAATATCGCGGCGATTCGCTGTTAACCCCGTCAACGACCCTCGAGGCGGCCGATTCAATCATCTCGGATTCCCTTGCGGTTGGTCTGATCCTCTTCAGTACCCGTTTCTCCGTATCTCGATCCATCTTGATGGAAATCATTGAGTCATTCAATAAAGATTGCATCCCAGACAATCTGAAGCGTGTTAAAATTAGGCATTAGATGTAAGTGCCAAAAACCAAAGCCGATGTGGTGGGGATAAAACAGTTTGCTTAGGAGGAAAGTTGAGCCATCAGCCTCGGATCCTTGGCACCGAATGAGATCATTACTACCGTCATATAAGTAAATTCGTATTAACGAACGTCGTTTTTCTGCTTCGCTGCCAGCACACATCTGTGGATGGGATCATCCGATGAAGTGGATGTCATAAATAGTGACAAATTGTGGACAGAATTACAGGCAGGGGTCTGCCGGCGCAGACTTCCGTTTCCGCGCCGCGCGAACCTGTCTGTTTGCCGTCCTTCTGCCAAAAATGCAGTGACATTACTTATAATGCCTGTAAAATTGTGGGTTAGAAACGGCCATGGTGAGAGATGATGAGGAGACTGACAGCTGTTGTAATTCTCTGCTTCATGGTAGCAGTTATAGCACTGTCCGGTTACATGAGCACTTTACACGGAGTGATCTCCGCCTACGCCATACCCTACGACGCGTTCAGGAGTATGCTGAGGATGA
>JAJYOM010000124.1 GCA_021796175.1 Thermoplasmata archaeon | reverse complement strand
GGCACTTCGACGAGGTCAGGAAGGGAGGGGCAATTATCTTCGATCCTTCACTCGCCTCAAAAAAGGTGCTGGAAATACCCACCCTGGACGAAAGGATAAAGGAGGAGCTGAAGGAAAAGTTCGGTCTGACCGGGACATTTACACTGCAGACACTTATAGATGATGCAAAAAGCAGGGGTGTCCATGCCTACCCGGTGCCTTACAGCACACTGCTGAACACAATATCGGCCAGGACGGGCGAGAAGAAACAGGCGGTGCTTGGCAGAATGGTCAATGTGCTCGCTGTTTCTGCATCATTCTTCCTCCTGCACTACGAGCTGGAGGAGCTGAAGTCGTCAATCGACAGGGTGTTCGGCGGCAGGAAGAAGCTGTCTGAGCCAAACAAGATTGCAGCTGAAGTTGCCTACGACTACCTGAAAAGCAATTTCAGCGACGGTATAGAATACAAGCTGACGAAGCTGAAAAAGGACGGTCCGCGGCTGCTTCTCAACGGAAACCAGGCAATAGCACTCGGAAAGCTTGCAGCTGGTCTCAGGTTCCAGACATACTACCCCATTACTCCAGCTGCTGATGAGTGCACCTATCTTGAGAGATACGAACGTTTTTCAATGAAAGACGGCTCAGGCAGAGGCTCGCTTATGGTTGTCCAGACAGAGGACGAAATATCTGCAATAACAATGGCGATAGGGGGCGCTCTGTCGGGCGCCCGTTCGTCAACATGCACTTCGGGCCCCGGCTTTTCACTGATGGCCGAGGGGATAGGATGGGCTGGAATAAACGAGGTACCGGTTGTCATCACTGATTATCAGCGTGCCGGACCATCCACAGGTATGCCGACAAGGCATGAGCAGGGCGATCTGAAATTTGCGCTCTACGGCGGTCACGGGGACTTTCCCAGGATTGTGCTAGCGTCAGGCGATGTCGAGGAGTCATTCTACGATGCGAACCTCGCATTCAACTATGCCGAGCGCTACCAGATGCCTGTCATCCACATTGTGGACAAGGCGATGGCAAACACAACAATAACACTGCCTTACTTCGATCCGATGAAGCTCGACATAGACAGGGGACTCTTCATGGGCGACGGAACGCCATTTGTGCTCGGTGAAGGCGAGGAATACATGCGGTTCAAGTTCACAGAGAACGGAATTTCACCGAGGGTTCCGATCGGAATACCTGGCGCAACATTCTGGAACACGGGCGATGAACACACCGAATTCGGTCACATCACGGAAGACCCTGTTCTGAGAGACAGGATGATGGACAAAAGGATGGGCAAGCTTGATCTTGCGCTCGGCGAGATACCGGCCGAGCAGCAGTATCACTACTACGGCCCGGAGAAGCCGGAGCTGCTTGTAATCAGCTGGGGATCGACGAAGGGGAGCATCATGGAGGCAATGAAGAAACTCAACAGCACGAAGCACAGGGTCGGCTTCCTGCAGCTCAGGCTGATAAGGCCATATCCGGCCGAGGCTGTCAGACGCTTCATTGAAAATGCTGGCAAATTCGCTGTCATGGAGATGAACTACGTGGGACAGCTTGCGGACATAACCTCCGAATACACAGGCAAAATGGCAAATTACAGGATAGTAAAATTCAACGGCAGGCCAGTTACAGTGGAAGAGGCATACAGGTCTGTCAGGGACATACTTGAGGGAAAATCTGAGAAGAGGGTGGTGCTCACACATGGCTCTTAAGCTGGCTGACCTGAAAACTGAGGTGCATAACGACTGGTGCCCCGGATGCGGCGACTTTGGAATATTGAGCGCGGTGCAGATGGCGCTCGCAGACATGAATCTGAACAGGGAGGATTCGGTCATAGTGAGCGGAATCGGATGCTCCGCCAAGCTCGTGCACTACACGAACGTCACAGGAATACACACACTGCATGGCAGGCCGCTGCCTTTTGCAACAGGCGTGAAGCTGTCCAATCCTCATCTGAATGTTGTCGCTGTCGGGGGAGACGGAGACGGAATGAGCATTGGTGCCGGGCACTTCGTCAATGCCGGCCGCAGGAATGTGGACATGCTCTACATAATACACGACAACGGTGTTTACGGCCTGACAAAGGGGCAGGCCTCACCCACGCTGAAGCTCGGCGTGAAAACAAAGAGCCTGGTTTTCCCGAACATAACAAGCAACATCAACCCGCTCATACTTGCGATGGCCAGCGGCTACACCTTTGTTGCCAGGGGATATTCATTCAATGTCCAGCATCTGAAGAAGCTGATCAGGATGGGCATAGAGCACCGCGGTGCAGCATTCATCGACGCGCTGCAGCCATGCCCCACTTACAACGACATCAACAGCAAGGAGTGGTACAACGGCGAGGACAGGGCCGAGGAGAACCAGGGAAAAGCGCTGCCGCGCGTCTACAACCTTGAGAGCGAAGGTTATGACGGCACTGTCAACACTGAGGCAGGCAGGGACTCCGAGAGTGTGATACTCGATGCAATGAGGAAGTCGGTGGAATGGGGAGACAGGATACCGATTGGCGTGTTCTACAGGAACGAGGAGATACCCACATACGAGGAAAGGATGCTGGAGAGAATGCCGGAGTACATGCAGAATCCGCCTGGAAAGCAGAAAATTTCCGATGCAAAAAAGAAGCCCGTTGCAGATATCACACCGTTCATGGATGAACTGAGCGTCTGAGGCGCACTGATGTCGCCAGGGGGAACGGCAGTAGGCATCTCCCTTATACTGCTCTCCTTTGTGACACTTGCACTGAGCCTGATAGTCTTCATGAAATACAGGCAGGGCTCATACAGCCACCTCTGGTGGAGTGCAGGCCTGTTCTTTGCATTCGTGACAATACTGCAGGAGGGTATAATCTACTTCGGCTACTGGTCCCAGCCGCTCATACAGTCATACATTTTCATGGTCGCACTCCTAGTTGGCCTGCTTTCAACAGGCTCTGTCAGCATGCTGAAGAGCGGGTGGATGAGAGGGGCATGGCTCGGCTACATCGTGCTTATGAGCATAGCCACTGCCTATTTCTGTTTCACGACGCCTGTTGACAGGTCGGCGGTTGTGAACGGCGTGATCATCGGAGCACTGCCGCAGCTGGATGTAATTTCTTCAACACTGGTAACGGCACCGGCTGCAACCATGCTGATTGCGCTTGCACTGTATTCCACATACAGGCACAGGACCATGGGCACGCTTTTCATTGCAGCGGGTGCAATCGTGCTGTCTGTATCAGGCTCACTCTTCGCCCTGAGGAGCTTTCCTGCCGCATTCTACTATTCGCAGTTCACAGGCATACTGCTGATATTCCTCGGTTTCATCGGCTTCCCGACAGGCAGGAGGCCCGGCACGCGGCTGCCCGCATGAGTGAGCAGGGCAATTACAGCTTACCGGAGCATTCTTCGCAGTAGTACCTGCCATTCCTGACGTCGACCGGATGCCACCTGCCGTCCCTGGCAACAAGTTCCCCTCCGCAGGAATCACATTTCTGCCGGTCATCCGGAGGCGTGAAAACAAGATTCAGGTCATACTTGTGCGACCATGTTATGCGCCCGTCCTCCAGGCTCCTTCCCGCGATCCTGCCATCAGGGTTACTTACCATCAGATGGTCCATAGCGCACGCTGAATTAAAACATAACCCGCTCGAGCAGGCCGGACTGTCTGTGCTGACGGACGTCTTTCATCATCTGAATGAACTGTTTCCTTGTGATGTCTCACCGTGCGTAGCGGCATCTGAGAATTCCGTCCGCGTCCCCGCTGAAGTACCGTCTGCGCCACCACTTTGCGCCGCCGGACAGCATCCTCACTATGATGCCGAAGATGAACATCACAATGAACAGTGCAGGGAGTAACGGCAGCAGGCCGTTGAAAACATACAGCTGGAAACCGATGCAGTAGGGTAGAGCCGCTGCAGCCATGACTATAAACACTGAAATTGCCACCATCACAACCGTTCCGACCACCGCAAACACAATGCCGGTCAGATGTCCTGGACGGCCCTGAGTTCGCCCAGCAACCTTTGCCTGACAGCGTCCGGTTTCTCTTCCCCGCCGGTCCTTTTCCCGTTCCGGAGGACCACTTCCATCATATCCACCTGCACAACACCGCAGTCCGGGCATTTGCCTGCGTTGTGTCCTTCATGCAGCACATCAAAATTCATGCATCTCGGACACCTGTACACTCCCTTTGCACCGGCGTACTTTCCCCTCTTCGCGTACTTCTTCCCGCCCACTTCGACTATGTCAAGAGCGTAATCCACAACAGGTGCATTGCTTATCGCTGTGCCTATGCCGAAGCCGTCAACACCGGCGGTTACAAGCGCCTGTATGTCATCCTCCTTAATACCGCCTGATACGAGGATGCGCACATTGCTGTAGCCCCTCGTGTCCAGCTCCCACCTGACCTCAGAAACAATCGACGGAAACGAGCCCCGCCTGGATCTCGGTGTGTCAAGACGGACAGCATAAAGGTCAGGTATGGTCTCGGCGGCTATGACAGCCTCGTTCTTCTCGTCCGTGAAAGTGTCCACCAGCGCAATCTTCCTGACGCCGCCGGGAGCGGAGCGTGAATATGCCTCAAACGCCCTGCGTGAATCACCGAAGACAAGCACCTCTGCATGCGGCATTGTGCCCTGCGGCGGATGCCCTATTGTCCTCGCACCGATTACGGACGAGACAGCATCGCAGCCGCCGATGTATGATGCCCTGTCCACCATAGGTGCTATCGAAGGGTGCGCCCTCCTGATTCCGAAAGAAAGGACAGTCAGATCGCCTGCGAGTTTCCTGTATCTCGCTGACATGGTGGATATGCCGGAAGAGTGGCACATGAAACCGAGCATCGGTGTCTCGTAGATGGCAAAATCGTTGTATACGCCTTCAATGAGAAGGACAGGGACGGGAATGCCTTTCCTCGACCTGTTCCTGAAAATTGTTCCCTCCTTCAGCGAGCGTATTGTGACTGGCATTCCCTCAAAAAGGCGCAGAACCTCCTCCAGTCCTGTGAACGCCGCCCATTTCCACTGGGCTGGCAGTTCCGATGCTGTCACTTCGGCCCTCACACTCACACTGTCAAGCCTGTTGTCCTTCAGTACTTTCCTTGTGAGGAGGAAATAAGTGTCTGTAGTCTCCCCCTTTCTGATCTCTTCGGATGATGCGATGAAAAACTCCTT
>JAJYOM010000123.1 GCA_021796175.1 Thermoplasmata archaeon | reverse complement strand
CGAGGGTTATACGATACTGGGCAGGATAATCGAGAAGCTTTCGGGAGCGTCATACATCGACTGCATCCGGAAGCAAATTCTCGGTCCGCTTGAAATGAGGAGATCAGGTTTCGGCCAGGAAGCGATGGGTATAGACGGCAATGCAGCCACACTCTACAAATATTCGGAGGACGGGAAGCACAAGCAGGCACTGCTCCGGTCCCAGACTTCCGATGTGGCCGCTGGCGGTCTCGTGAGCAGCACGGAGGAACTCTGCAATTATCTCCGTTTCATGATTTCCGGAGGCACTTACAAAGGGAGGAGTCTGATTTCACACAAACTCCTCAACGAGGCAACAACCAGAGGTGTGAAGGCAGGTGAAGACTCTCAGTTCGGCAGTCCCGTCTATGGCTATGGATGGATGATAGCTGACAATTTCTTCGGGCACAGGCTTGTCTCACATTCCGGTGACGTCGGCATTTCATCCTCATATGTAGGTTTCATCCCCGACCTCGACATTGGCGTAGCAGTGGCGTCCAACATTGGTGACGGCCCGAATTCCAATGTCGGCGTCTACGCTCTCGCAACCCTGGCCGGAGTTGATGCTGACAGCGCGCTTGACTATGTTGCTGTCCAGAATATGAGTGATGAGCTGATAGGGGTATACTCAGACTTCAGGGGATACACGACACTAACCGTCTCCGCGTGGGGTCCCGGCTACCTGAAAGGGGAGTACCGTAGCAACGAAATGACATTCTCGATGCCTCTCATGTTTGACAGACGTTCCCTGTATACAATCAGCAATTACAGCAGGACACCGGTTGACTGGAGGGTTCTGCCAGACGGCAGGAAGGAACTGCTGCTTGAAAGACACCGGTTCGTGAAGAAATGAAGTACGGGCGACAGCGACGCTGCCATTACAGTCTTCACCCTCTCATAAGACTCCGGCAGTCTGCAGAAATAAGATCGATTAATAGACTAGAATTAATAGCCGACAGAAAATCACTACGTTGAGTTGATGCAATGAGGGCTTCTCTGGTGGGCACCGGTTATGTAGGAATAGTCACTGGCGCATGTTTTGCACATGTTGGTCACGATGTGATTATGGTTGACACTGTTCGCGAAAAGGTGGATGCAGTCAATTCGGGCAAATCACCCATTTATGAAGCCGGTCTTGAGGCTATGATCGGCGAAGAAGTGAGACGCGGCCGGCTGAAAGGCACGACCAACCTTTCGGAGGCTGTTGAATTCTCAGACATAACATTCATATGTGTTGGAACGCCGGCACTTCCTGACGGCAGCCAGAACCTCAGCTATGTGGAGACTGTAGCCAGGCAGATTGGTGAGGCAATCGGGTCCAAGGACAGCTACCACACAGTTGTAGTGAAAAGCACTGTGGCACCCGGGACAACACTCGGCCTGGTGAAACCCGTACTTGAGAAGGCTTCCGGAATGGAAGCGGGGGATGACTTCGGACTGGGGATGAACCCCGAGTTCCTCAAAGAGGGCGATGCGGTCAGGGATTTCATGGAACCTGACAGGGTTGTATACGGGACTGTCGGCGAGAAGGCGAGGAACCACCTGAGGGAGATTTATGCAGGCTTCAAATCGCAGAAGCTGGAGACGGACTGCACAACGGCTGAAATGATCAAGTATGCTTCCAACTCGATGCTTGCAACGCGCGTTGCGCTGATAGATGAAATTGGCAACATATGCAAGGAACTCGGAATTGATGTGAGGGATGTCGCCTCCGGTGCAGGCATGGACAGGAGGATAGGCCCGCACTTCCTTCACGCGGGGATAGGCTTCGGTGGAAGCTGCTTCAGGAAGGATGTCAGTGCGCTTGCATGGAAGGGCAGGGAACTTGGAGTTGAGACCAAGATACTGAGTGCAGTGATAAGCCAGAATGATGCCCAGCCGCTTAGACTGCTGAAGCTGCTTGAGGCAAAGAGAAAACTGAAAGGGAGCAGAATCGGTGTTCTTGGTCTTTCATTCAAACCGGGAACAGACGACATAAGGGATGCACCCTCACTCATCGTTGTCAAATCTCTTCTACAGGAGGGTGCTGCCGTTGTTGCATACGATCCTATGGCGGAGGAGAATTTCTCAAGAGTCTTCCCCCAGATTGAATACAGGAAGAGTGCTTCAGAGGTCATAAGGGAGTGCGATGCTGTCATGATACTGACGGAATGGCAGGAATTTGCAGACCGGACTCTGTACGGAGACAAACCGGTCTATGACGGCCGTGGAGTGACCAGGACATCAAACTACACCGGTGTGTGCTGGTGAAACGATGAAAGCAGTAATTCCGGCGGCGGGCATGGGCACGAGGTTTCTGCCGCTCACAAAGGCACAGCCAAAGGAGATGCTTCCTGTTGTGGACAAGCCGGTGATACAGTATGTCGTGGAGGAGGCAATAGCCTCCGGGATCGATGATATAATTATTGTAACAGGCAGGGACAAGAGGGCAATAGAGGACCACTTCGACGCATCTCCTGAACTGGAGAGGGCACTCGAGTTGAAGCATGAAGCTGAAGAACTTGACAATATCAGGCACATAACCAACATGGCATCCATACACTATGTCCGACAGAAATCTCCACGCGGCCTGGCGGATGCCATTTACTGTGCAAGGCATCACATCGGAAACGAGAGTTTTGTGGTGATGCTTGGTGACACCATCAACATTGCGCATACGCCCCTTGTGAAGCAGCTGATGGATGCGCACAAACCGCTGGGTGCGTCCGTCATTGCTGTTGAGAGGGTTGCAAGAGAAAAGTACAGAGATTACGGCATGATAGGGGGCAAAAAGGTTGGCGACAAACTCGTCGACATCGATACACTTGTGGAGAAGCCTTCGGTGGAGGATTCTCCCTCCGACCTGGGCATTACCGGTACGTACCTGCTCACCCCTGCCATATTCCACGCAATAGAGCATACCAGGCCGGGAAGGGGCGGGGAGATACAGCTCACTGATGCACTCAGGCTGCTCCTCGCCAAAGAGAAAATTTACGGTTACATGTTCGAAGGGAGGAGGTATGATGTCGGAGACATGACTCTCTGGATGAAAGTCAATCTGGAACTCACACTTAATAGTGAAAAGTATGGAAAGAAAATACGTGAATTCCTCAAAACACTCTGACCTCTGCCGTTATTTACTGCATGGCTGGTTTCAATGAGTCCGCGAGTGTGATATTGCCGCATGTCCTATCGGGCTGAAGACAGGTCACCCGAAACAGGTGTGGTGGGGCCGGCAGGCGAGGACGGCTCAGGCTCACTTAAGTCGGCCATATTCTCCGTGACCAAAGGCACGATTATCACATTGCTTGGAACGGTCGGTTTTCTGCTCCTTTCGCTGATTTGGAGGCTTGTCATCGTTCGTCTTATAACAGTTGACCAGTGGGGGGAGATTTCACTTGTGACAGCCCTGCTGGCGATTGTGATTGCCCTGGCGCCACTGGGTGTTTCGTCAGCCGTTGCAAGAAATCTTGCCTTCGAGAAGCAGGAAAACTGGCGCGGTCTGGTCTGGTCAAGCCTCATCATAACATTGCTTTCCGGTCTTGCATTCACGATTGCATTCTATCTGGCTGCCGTCCCCATTGCAGCCATCTTTCATAACAGAGGGCTTGTGCCAGTCATACAGATACTGTCACCTAACATATTTCTTGGAATGGTAATCGGTACGCTGAGTTCAATTTTCCAGGGCTTTCAGAACGCAGTGCCGAATGCTCTTTTTATCAATATACTTCCAAATGTATTCTCTATCATTCTCGCTCTCCTCCTTTACTACCTGGGTTTCGGTTTCACGGGCATAGTTTATTCGGCGGTCCTCAATTCCGCAATTGTCATTCTCATCATGATCCCATACTCCAGACGTAGGCTCGGTAAACAGCTGGGAAGCGGACCCAGGAGCAACAGGATAAGGACGCTGGTGGCTTTTGGACTTCCTCTTGTTGTGGCGACAAGTCTTACGACACTGATGGGGTACGCAGATACACTTGTGCTGGGAATATACAGGTCTGAAATAATCATTGGATACTATTCAGCCGGTCTTACACTTGGCAGGATTGTAACCTTTGGCATCAGTGCACTCGGTTTCATCTTCCTGCCAGTCGCGTCAAGGATGTTTGCACTGAAACGGTATGGTGATCTGGAAAAGACGTATTCCACCGCCACAAAGTGGTCCCTCATTGCGTCTGTTCCGCTGCTGCTGATATTCATTCTCTATCCTGTACAGTCTCTCCGGCTCACATTCGGCTCCGAATATTCACAGGCAGATGCCGTTCTTGTCATAACAGCCATTGGTTTCTTTTTTGTATCGCTCTTTGGTCCTGCCGGCGCTGCACTTGTTGCCTTCGGCAGGACAAGACTCCTTGCGCTCAACAGTGTTTTTTCAGTTGCTGCCAATTTGGCGGCTTCCATTGCACTTATACCTGTCCACGGCATGATAGGCGGTGCCTACGCCTCTGTTATAGGCACCGCTGTATTCAGCGGTCTCTCGATAGCCGAAATCGCCTTCTACTACAGACTGCACCCTTTCAACCGGATGTACATCAAACCACTCTCCTCCTCCGTTGCGCTCTCCCTCCTGCTCCTGATGCCGTTGCGCCTGCACCCGACAATGCTGGAATTGCCAGCATTGTTCTTTGTCATCGCCGGCTTTGTTGTTCTGTGCATACTGGTCACGAAGAGCGTGGACAGCACCGATGTACTGCTGCTGGAGGTTGCGGAAGGCATATTCGGAAGGAGGTTCAGCCGTCTCAGGAGATTGGGAACAGTGCTTGTTGGAAAGACCGGCTGATACCCGCTCCACCGAATTCTGTGTAAAAACTGCTGGCACTGATCCTGAACAGTGTTTGCGAAATCAGTTGGGAAATATTAATGTACCTACCATATATTTCCAACCGCTGAAAAGGAGGGGGCGTTGGTCATGGTGGCTTCAATCAAAACTGATCGGCAGGCAGCTGATGAAATGGATGTTGCCGCGCCGGCTCTCTCTCACAGCCATAGCGTGGATGTCCAGTCATATGTCTGGCTTGAACGGAGGCATGGAGAGTCTTCAACAATCGATAAACACTCTTACTGCCGGGAGTGCGGTGTGATAAGGCATTACGGAAACGGTGGCAGACAGGTATCGTTTTTTATCCAGGGTATCGCCAACTGTCAG
>JAJYOM010000122.1 GCA_021796175.1 Thermoplasmata archaeon | reverse complement strand
TCTCATCAGGCGAGAGCATGTATTCCATTCTTCCGAGGCATCTGCCGGATGTGAGTGAGTGCATTTGAGAGGGTGTATGCACTTTCTCCCGAAAACGTTGGTATATGGTGCTGAAGGAGAAAACGGTAAACAACACTTCGCCTTCGGCATAACCGGAGAAAGGGGAATGCGCGAATCGAAAACTGAGGTCATATGATCCTCGTCCGCAAACGAGCGCTTCCCCGCCTGCAGGTTGATCCGCGGATCGGGTCGTTAGGGAGCACATTGCTGCTTCCCAGGATTAAGGGCCAACTTGCGGACCTGCAGGCAGAGGGGTGATCCGCTTTCTCCTCTATAAACCGGAAGGAAGAGCAATGAAAAAGAAGCCAGATGGGAAAGGAAGAGAGCAGGCATGCCTGTTTTCAGGCATTGATGTCTCTCAGGAATGGTTCCATGCCTGCATACTGGACTGCAACGGCAACACAGTCCAGCCTGCAAGGAAGTACTGCAACAACGGTGAGGGTATGGAGAATATGTGGAATGACAGCCGGTCCGTGGCCGGAAGGCTAGGACTGCCTGTGGTGTATTCAATGGAGGCGACAGGCATCTATCACCTGGACCTGCTCTCTTTCCTGAACGGGAAACAGGCAACTGTATTCTGCCTCAATCCGCTCGTCCTCAGGGGCGAGAGGCAGGAAAGGCTCAGGAAGACAAAGACGGACGAACTTGATTGCAGGATCATATCGGACTTCACGAGAAAGAACCATATGCGCCATCAACAGTCGAAATGGTCCGCCTGCGACGTGGAGCTGAAGGAGAGGACACGTGTGAGGCAGAGGCTGACTGAGAGGTCGTCCGGAGTGATAACACAGCTCAGGAGGGACCTGGACATACTCTGCCCCGGTCTGTCGCAGTCAATGGAGAGGGTGGATACACCTGCCAGCATTGCACTGCTCAAGCGGTTCTGCCTGCATACAAGGCTGTTCAGGGCCACGGCCCGTGAGATTGAGGATGCAATCTCGCCCTTCTACATAGTGAAGGCAAAGGCAAGGGAGAGAGCGCTGAAGCTGGGCGAACTGTTCGGCAGCAGGCGGACGGCCGACGGCCTGGAGGATGTCATCGTCGATGAGGTGCGCTACCTCATCAGGGAGATGGAGCTGATACGCGAATGCATTGAACACCAGGAAGGGAAGATTGAGGGTGAGATGAAGAACAGGGGCAGCCTTGTCATGACCGTCCCGGGCATAGGACCGGTGGCCGCAGCTGTCATAGAGAGCGAGATAGGAAACACCGGAAGGTTCGGAAGCGAGAATGCGGTGAGGGCGTTCGCGGGACTGGACCCTCAGGTAAGGGATTCTGGCAAACGCCGCTCCACAGGCCTCCACATATCAAAGAGGGGCAGCAAGTCGCTGAGGACAGCGCTCTACCGCTGTTCCCTGCCTGCAATCAAATACAATCCGGCATGCACGGATCTCTATAACAGGCTTGTCGCCAGGGGAAAGCACATCAGGGTTGCAAGGATAGCGGTCGCTGCGAAACTGCTTGCACAGGCGACGGCAGTCATGAGGAGGGGGAAACCGTTCACAGTCGAAGGGAAGTATCTGTCTTCCGCTGCAGGGGCAGCGGGAGAATGACATAAAAAAGGCATTTTCCCACGACACCCCGCACGCAGCGATTCGTGCCGAACGGACAGAGTACATTCGGTGAAGAACACCGGGACAGCCATGGCCACGTCCGGAAGGTTTGGCAAGCGAGCATTCAGTCAACACTAAATAGGTCGTTTACGGCTGCAACAGCACGGCCCTGAAGGACGGCTCGGGAAAGGTGTACGGGGTGCCTGGTCCGGCACAGGTGGCTGTAGTTTTCCACATATCCGCCTGCACTGCATTCGTCAAGTTCGATTTCCTTGTCAATCAGTGGACCTGGGCTACCTGACATGGACCAATCAGGCAAACGCCACCTATTCGGACGGCTCCTCCACCACACTGTGTACAACGGCCGTCATGTTCAACTCCGGCAGTGAAGAAAGTGCTGCAGCGCACTTATGGTTCCTCTTCACAATGCCGTCCGGAATGGCCACAAACTAAAGTACGCTCGAATACGACACCGTCACTGGACTGTGTGTGCTTCTGCCTGCTGTCCGGGCAACTGGCACATATTGTGAGGTGTGCCGCGGCTGCCGCAGTCGGGCTGATTGCTGCTGCACTGCTTTACAGTAAAGACTGAGGTTAGCGCAAGGTGTACAGCCAAACCTTTTACGGCTTTTCCTTCCGGAGGAGGGCCCTGTCAGAGATAGTCTTCCAGTCTCATTTTTGAAGCAGTCCTGGTCCCTGCTATCGATTTCTCTGTATTGACCTGGTCAAGGAGCGTGGACTGCCTGGAACCGGTTACAAGGCTGTTCTCATCCAGACCGAAGACTTCAGTCACCCTGGAAAGTGTCTGCGCAACACGGACGGCATAGTAGCTGTAGTCTGGAGTGTGCTCGAACTCCCTGCCTGCAATGTATGGTTCAACCTGCTGGGGTGATTTCCTGCTGTTCACGACAATCCATGAAACTTTCATGCCGGGTATGAATTCCTCTCCCATCCGCATCAGTTTCTTGGCTGCCTGAACAGTGACCTGTGAATTCTCATCCTTGTATTCTGTGAACGGACGGCAGGTTCTTGAAATGACCAGTTTTTCCTTTGGAACCTTTCCACCAAGCGCATCGTTTACCAGCTTCCTTGAGAGTCTGAGAGCGCCTTCCCTGTTGCCGCTCAGTATCTCCTCGAAAACACTGCTTAGGCTCTCGCTCTGGTAGTCGAAGGAATCTGTCCGGCGCATTTCGTAGCCGCGCACCACAAGCCCCTGCTCCGGCCATACAAGGCGGCCCACATACCGTTTCTTCTTCCCGTGCGAAAAGAGCGGTTCGAATACTTCCTCGAATTCAAGCGTTACACCTTGAGAAGAGAAGCGCTCGCTTAGTTTTTCACCGAAAGCAATAGTTCCCTCCATGTTCTCAACAGGGCTCTTGAAGAACACAGAATCGGTGTCCGAGTAAATGACAGTGACACCCTCGCTCTCCAGCTGCTGTATTACGCCCTTGGTTGTCTCGCGGGCAAATGCTGTGATACTTCCGCCTATTGCAAAGTTGGTGAATCTGTAGAATGAGGATGCGAGCACACCGTAAAATGAATTCATCAGTATTTTGACTGCCTGCTGCAGACCGTCCAGATAGTTATATTCATCCGCGTTCTTTGTTTCCTTCATCCTTCTCTTGATGCTGTCTCTCTCATCCATCAGCTCTGTCAGAAGTTTGGGTATGATGCCCCTCCTTTCCTCAGGAGACAGGAAACGTGCACCCGAGGGGCTGGCAACCGTTCCCTTCGGGCTGAGCGTAGTGAAGCAGATGTTCTTCGCTATGATAAGCGACGGATACATGCTCTTGAAGTCAAGGACACCAACCCAGTGATAGAGACCAGGGGAGATGCTGTGAACATAACCGCCTTCTATGCTCGACTCTTCAGCATCCACAGACCTGCCTGTGAGGGGCGTCGGAACATTTTCTTTGTCTGCTGCCCTTATGAGCAGTGAATCCACCAGCTGGGAGGCGCCGCTGTTGAGCGCATCGTCGAGTGGAAGTTTGGCGACTGTGGCCATGTCCATCCCTCTTGCCAGAACGCGTGTTTTTTCAAGAATCCGCAGCGCGAGTTCCGCATCCTTCTCGCAATAGTCCATCACCCTCGCGCTGTCCCTGGCCCATTCCTCGTCGATCCTGAGCCTGTCGACATCAAGCTTCTCCTCGCCGAGGAGCTCCTTTGCGACAGAATTCAGTGTCTCCTGCTTGGGGTGGAACTGCTTCTTCATGTGCCACCAGGCATCAGCAATGATTCGCCCGTTGCATCTCCAGAACCTGTTCTTGATCTGCCGGACATCCTCGCCGTCCCTCCCCCAAGGTCTGCTGCCCACCTTGTTGTGTTCGCAACGTTCGATAATCTTCGGTATGTCAAATCCATCAATATTGTATCCGGTAATTACATCAGGATCGATTTCCCGGATTCGCCTGAAGAATGATATCAGAATGTTTTTCTCTTCGCCATGAAAGCGCTCGAACAGCAGCTTGCCGTCCGCCCTGTATGAGAAGCAAATGCACCATATGTGGGAGTTTTTGATGCTCGATTCGATGTCGAAGCTCAGGACCCTGAGATCAGGCTTGAAATCCTCTGTCGGAAGGAATCTCTCTGCCTGCACTACGATATCTACACCATACTTCGGTGCCTCCTCCCTGCTGAGCGCTTTCCCCTCAACTCTGACACATGAATGGAGATCCATGTCGTAAGTGAATCTGTGCGCAAACGGTATGTCTGCAGCAGCCACCTCAACCGTGTTCCTGAGCAGATTCCTGAAATCCGGGACAGTCCAGGGGAACTTAACAGTAACCACTGCGCCACGGACATAGGCACCTCTGTGGAAAAACGTTTTTTCAGTTACGTCGAGCACATCGTCCCTGGCAGCTAGGAGCGCTTTTGCCCGTTCCACGTCACCTATCATCTGGAAATAGGGCCTGCTGCCTGTATATCTGACGACAGCGGATCTGCCGTCCTTCGTCTTGCCGTAGAGTTCCACCGTTATGCTTTCATCCTGTTCCCTGGTGTATGTCGAAGTGAGCAACCGGACGTCCCAGTAATCTTCCCTTTCCATCGCCAGAACCAAACAGCTACGTGTTTAAATCATCTCCGAGGGGCAGGGTGAAGCTGGCGAAGCGACCCGGCGTCGGATACTCAGGAGCCTCTCTTCGCCACTATCTTGATGACGTCGCCGTCGCTGAGCTGGTAATCGTGACCTATCGGCTTTTTCGTCTTTGCGTTTATGGCCGTAATGTAGTTCCTGCCGATGTCGGTGTGTATCCTGTACGCCAGTTCCTGAGGGCCGCTGCCTTTCCTCACCAGGAAAGCATCTGGAAGCACATCCCCCTGATTGTTTGTGAGTTTGTTTTCATCCTCGACAGGGAATACGGAGATAAGGTCGAGCAGTCTGAATGCCGCACTTTCAATTGCCGCCTGTACACCTGTATCTGATTCCTGGAGGAAAGCCCTGATCTTTTCGAGCGCCTTCGATTGCCTTTCATTAAGCGGCTGTGAAATGACTGTTTCGAACTTCCTCGCGCCCGGTACATAGTTCACAAGGCCGGTCTTTGCAGCTTTGCGGAGCGCAAGTTCATACTCC
>JAJYOM010000121.1 GCA_021796175.1 Thermoplasmata archaeon | reverse complement strand
TGAGGTCGGTGAATGCTGCAATAGTCCCCATCCTATGCTGTGCTGCAAAATACTCCTTCATCGCCATGTGTTTCCCCCTCCCCTTCTCCCTGTCTGCCCTGAGCTGCATGTCCTTCTCCTCCTCCGTTGCAAGTGAACGGTCGAAGAAGAGGAACACATTTCTCCTCCCCCTCTTCCTTGCCCTGAACCATATTGGCCTTCCCTGGAAGAGGAAGTGGCCGAACGACCTCATGCCGCTTTTCATGCCGCCGTAGTCTATGAGAGCGCTGTCCCTCCTGAGAGGGAGTATGTAGCTCATGCGGGACTCCTCCAGCTCCGCCACATTGGCGGCGGAGTGGAAGCCCTTGTCGCCGAAAGCATACACTAGTGGCAGGATATCATCATGTCAAAATTTATTGTAAGGCGTATTTTTCTGCCGTGGGATAGGGCAGCCAAGTGAACAGCGCTTAACTTTCTTTAACGTTGGTTCTGCCAGCAATATCAGTTGCCGACAGGGTAATGATGTGTAATGCAATGCAGCCGATTGTTTATTCGGTATTCATGACAGCCTAGGTTCTCTGCCTGTCTGTTCAGTGTAGATTTCCGCCAAAGCCGAAGCGAGAACAGCCCACGCCATTTTATTAAACACTTCTTCCCTTGCAATCCTTGCGATCTCTTCTGCAGCCTCTGCATTCCTGAGACAAAACTGCAGGGCGGCAATCAGCGTTGACTCGTCAGAATCCTGGAGAATCAGTTTTTCGGCATTCCTGTATTCTGACTTTTCCAGTACACTCCTCGATTCTCCATAAGTCAGGGATACCAGCGGCGTACCGCTAGCGAGGAATTCGGTTAGCCTGATTGGAAAGCGAGCCTTTTCCCATTCAGTGTCCTCCATATAGAACAGTATCGCGTCAGAGCCCGCGATCAATTCCAGGAATCTGGGCCTTTCGAGCCTCGGCAGAAGATACACTCCGTCTCTGGATTCAAATTCAATCGACTCCTGGCTTGTCTGGTATCTGGGCAATCCTCCGACAAAGAGCAGGGCTGACTTGAATCCGCTTTCATTCAGTTTCTTTATTGCACCTGCAACTTTGTCGAAGTCGTTCCTGAGTACCTGTCCCAGGATTATCCTGGTGCTTTGTTCTATGGAGAGAGCTTTGCAGATGTTCTCTCTCGCTTTCGGTCTCTGGATTTTGTCGAATGTCGATGTTTCTATTCCATTCCCAATGACTGTGATTACTCCACGACCGTACCTTTCGTACCTATCTTTCAGGAACTGGCTCGCTGTCACCACGCTGGTGGCGGTTGCAATAGCGCTTTTGATCATTACTTCTTCGAGCACCTGTTCCGCCAAATTTCTGTTCCCTCCGCCAATGTAACCCCACAGGTCGTCGATGTCGACTACAGTTGGTACGTTTCTTATCCTGCCCATGAGAGAGGCGACCCAGGTATCAAGAAATGCAGGGCTGCATACGTGATATACATCGAATTCGGATCTTGCCAGCATTATGAGAATCATGACAGCCCTGATGAAAATTCCCAGGTAATTCGTCTTCTGTCCCAATCTTGGAAGCAGTATCACCCTGAAATTCGGACTCTGTGGCTCTGTTTCCTTCTTGAAATTCGCAAATTCGTGAGGACAGACCAGAGTAACATCAAAGCCCAACGCCGACAGTTCATGCCCAAGTGGGTACAATCGCATGTAACTCCCCCGATTCTGCTGCGACTTTGTGATCATAAAGACCTTAACTGTTCTTCTATCAGAATCCATAACTTCTCATTCCAGTCGAATTGATTAGATTGGAGTTGGGACTTTCAAGGGCGAGTCCTGAGGGGATTGTTGCATGATGTCTCACTGACATAATACTGTTTACTCTGGCGCAGTATATCGATTTTAATTCAATACAATATGGTCTTCCTAATTACTCACATTTTCGATAAGTGAACCGATGAACTGGAATCTGCACTGCCTATGTCCGCTAAGTTGGTGTTTAAGTTGTTATAGTACCCTCTCCATCTCTCCATGGTGTCTACGGGTTACCAATACAAACGCTCGAATTTAAACACATTTAGCAGTGCGATTTGTGCGTGTTTCCATGCGCCTAAATTCTGGTCACTTAAGTTTCTTTATTCGTGAATTCGCCTTTGCGGTGAAAAGAGAAGCCGGCAGCAAGAGACTGGGGGCGTTGATATATTTTAAGATGATGCTCGTTGCCCCGCTCCTGGAGTCGATTGCTTTTCTCTTAGCGCCGTCGAAAGTGGGTGATGCTAGCAGGAGGTGGTTATCAGTGATGCGAAGGGACGCGGTCCGTGACGTCTATGGTGTATATCTCGATTTTGACGTCCAATACCCTCCCGACATGATATGGGGGGATTATGATAAAGAACCCAGTTTCTTGCCTTCCTTTGGTTCTGCGGTCCTTGATGTAGGGGCTAACATCGGAGACTACTCTATAGTGGTCGCCAGATACTATGGATGCCGGGTACTATCAATTGAGCCTTCTCCAAGTGCTTTCGCGTTGCTGCTCAAAAATATAGCTTCCAATGGCCTCCCTGATAAAGTCCATCCACTGAACCTCGCCCTCTCAGATACTGAGGGCGAAAAGGAGATGAGCATATCTGAAAGATGGGGTTATGTCATTGATTCGGAACTGGAGGGAAATTCTGTTAATGTCCGGACGACAACGCTTGATGCCTTGTTCGATGGAGACCGGTTTATGCAAATACAGCTCGTTAAGGTTGACGTTGAAGGCAGCGAGTTAGCTGTTTTAAGAGGGGGGAAGTCGTATTTCGCAACTCATAAACCCAAACTAATAATTGAGGTTCATTCAAATGAGCTCAGACAAAGCATTATGGATTTCATGTTGTCGTTAAACTATAATTTGATAAGAGAAAAGCTAAATTTCCCGTCATTGGGAATATCAGTCCTGTACTTTATCCACGCTGGAAGATGACAACTTAAGCTAGCTATCATAAAACAGTAGCAACTGCATACGTTTTCAGTAAGTGAGAAGGAATAGCATTCTGTTACACCATCGAATTGTGCATTTTAGAACTTCGGAGAGGCATTATGTTGACATCAATCCACACGGATGCGGAAGGAACTCATCATGAGTTGAGCTTGGCAGTGGACCTGCCCGAGCAAGTCTCTGTGCTGGCATTGTAGTAATTTGTATGGATTATAAACTGTGAAATTTTTAAACGGGACGAGTCTGTCCTCGGTTATAACAGCTGTTACAGTTCCTATTTCATTCCAGTCAATTATTCATTGACGTTCACAAGAACAGGCTTGCCAGCGGGCGCTACTTGGTCAGTTACAGCCAAGGGAATTTCTAAATTGCTCTCATCTTCAACTATTACATATATCTTTTCAAACGGCACTTATAACTAGTCTATTCGCTAGATCAAGGATTATTCAGAGTCGTCGGTTCACACTTCTGCTTGAGTACGTCCATTCCGTCGCTGTTGAACTGGAGAATGAGCGTACGCACATAGTCGATACTCATGCCCACAGGTCTTTCATTGTATGGCGGAGTGAAACCCTGAGCACTGGAGAGCACGACCTGTGATCTCCTGAGCTCAATGGGAGCCTTCGAATGTCTTACAATTGTTTTGAGTCTGCTCCCTTCAGCATTTGTAATTGGCCTTACATGTATGACCATGTATGGGGGGGCGTGCATTCCCTTGCCCTAGATTTTTCGGTCTATGAAAGCAGAACGACCTCGCTACGATAGAAGCAGCACCATGATCGGTGTTGCCTGAAGCGATAATTTCTGATTCCAACACTTGACCATTCACATTTCCAGTTCCAAAATTGAACTAAATTGACAAACTCTTCACCACTTGTTCATGAATGACTGGCAACAACAATCCTCTGCAATACCATCTCGTTGCATACTGGGAGTACCATAAAATAGGAACGGCTAATAACACTAAATGGGGTTTTCTTGGAAGAAGAGAATGAGCGTGGAAAGGTAACGGACATTCCGCATGTGTTGATTATTATGCCTTCCAGGCAAACTTTCCTTCCTGAGTTTGAGGCATTTTGCTCCCTTAATCGCTACATGACAGTGATTATTACCGATTCGTCTGACATTACTTCTCGACTGGGCAACAGATGTACCTTCATAAATGGAAAATCCTGGGAAATTCCAACCGGTCCGCTGCTGAACTACCGTTTCTCATTTCTGACGCACCTTAAGGAAATAATCCGAAGCATTAAACCGGTGGCCATTTTCACCTTCGAGATATATTCCACATACTCTTTTCAAGTTTCTCAACTGAAGAAGGTGTACGACTTTAGCCACTTCGTTGTATGCTACGACACCATTCCAAAAGGTAGTTCGATGTGGGGTTTGCTTCCTTTAACAAGATTCTTTGCGCATCGTGTCGGCCGTCAGAGTGATGTGTTCATAGCGTTGAGCCAGACCATCAAGGATAGTTTGCTCAAGTCTGGTATCCGCGGTGACAAAATTGTCATGAAATATCCTCCAGTTCCTGTTCCTCCACCAGGCAAACATACTGCTGATGCGATAAACGGGCGGAGCATCTTTCGTATACTCTTCCTGGGTAGGTTAAGAGAGAACAAGGGCCTGGGAACTCTTTTGTCTGCCTTTCGATCACTCGATTCCAGTCTGCAACCCGGCCTCAGGTTATCAATAGCCGGTAGCGGCCCTTTGGAAAGCATCGTTGTTGATGCGACACGAACACAATCCAATGTGGATTTCATCGGCTTCGTAGACGGGGAACGTAAATGGATTGAACTGCTGAGCAGCGATCTTTTCGTGTATCCGAGCGAAGATATTCTGTCCTTGTTTGGCACCAAGCGGTGGGAAGAGCAAACTGCAGCTGCAGTGCGGGAGGCGATGTCGGCAGGACTTCCCGTAATTGTCAGCGACAGCGGATCCCTGCCGGAGTTGGTCGGGAGGCACGATGTGGTTTTCCATCAGGGGGACGTCACAGGTCTGCGGGAGAAGATAATCCATGTTTACTCATCGGGTGAATTGCAGAGAGAACTGAGCTCTTTCAATCAAGATCGGAGCAGGCGCCTGTTTGGAATGGATGCGTTCTCACAATTCATTGAGAACCTTGTCGATGACCATTTCAGGAACATTGGATAAAACATTTGGCTGAAACAGGTGAAATCATTTTGCCTTTTCCCGAATTGATATGCTTATTACCGTAGCAAAGGTTGTCGCTTCCAGTCTGCACTATAAATACTCCGGCAATTCCTATATATGGCG
>JAJYOM010000120.1 GCA_021796175.1 Thermoplasmata archaeon | reverse complement strand
ATGCTTCAGCTGCAGGCTGCAGGACAATAGGCTTGAGCTCAAATGCCGGATCACCCATAACTAAAATCGTCGATATGCCAGTCGTCATAGAAACGGGCCCCGAACTGATAGCCGGGAGCACCAGGCTGAAGGCCGGCACTGCCCAGAAGCTCGTGCTGAACATGATAAGCACTTATGCAGGAATCAGGGCTGGAAAAGTGGTCGGGAACATGATGGTAGGCATGAAGGCGACCAACGAAAAGCTCAGGAACAGGGCATTGTCGATTGTCACAGAACTGACAGGCGCAAGCAGGGAGAAGGCAAGGAAGGCTCTTGTCAAATTCGATTATGACATCTCCAAATCGGTAGACCATCTGAAAAACAGCCCGTGAAACAGGAAAGAGCACAGAGAATTATAGGGAACGGCCTCTACCTGCACAGGCTGGTGCCAAATTGAGGATATTCTCCGGTGTGTCCGGCACTTCCTGCGACGGCATTTCCTGGTCGCTGGTAGATGTCGGTGAAAGGCGCGGGAAGATAAGTTTCAGGATGCTTGACAGCGGCAGCAGGAAGTACAGTGCCGGGCTGAGACGCGCACTCCTGGACGGTGCAAACACGGGCAAGATCACGCTTGCAGATCTCTGTGAGATGCACTGGGCAATTGGCAGTCATCTTGCACGCATCGCCGCAAATCTCAGGCCGGTTCCGGATGCAGCGGTATTCTCCGGGCACACGATGTTCCACACCGAACAGGTGGGGAAGACAGGAAAGGGAACTTTCCAGATAGGTGCGGTGGAGCCATTGTCAGTGGAACTCGGCATACCCGCCATGTGCGATATGCGTTCCACTGATGTTGCTGCCGGCGGCATGGGAGCACCGCTTGTGCCAAGGGCGGATGAGATAATGTTCGGCCGCGGGTCTGCTGTCCTGAACATGGGGGGCATTTCAAACATAACGCTGCTGGGCAGGCGCACAACCGGATTCGATACCGGACCGGGAAACATGCTGATTGACGAGGCTGCCAGAAAACTGTTCGGGAAGGAGATGGACAGTCAGGGGAAAATTGCATTCTCAGGGAATGTCAACGAGGAAATGCTGTCGCAGCTGCTCAAGGATGCATTCGTGAATGCCCGCCCTCCAAAATCCTGCGGCAGGGAAAGGTATGGCGCCGAATTCTTCAGCAGGCTGCTGGATAATGCACAGGAATCAAAAATGTCCGGCGAGGACGTCGTTGCAACAGTTTCGGAATTCACCGTCAGGAGCATACTCAGGAACATGGAGCTGTTTGCGCCTGAATACAGAAAACTCATTTGCGCCGGTGGCGGCTCGTTCAACAGGTACCTGACTTCCAGGTTGAAGAAGCTGTTTGGCGGTTCGCTGCACATGTCTGATGAGTTTGGCGTGCCAAGGGATTCAAGGGAGTCGCTTGCCTTCGCGCTAATGTGCTACCTTTCACTGAAACTGGAAGCATCCAACTCCGACGCAACGGGAGCCAGGATTAAGCTTCCTCTCGGAAAGGTAACAGCCTTCGGATTCGGTGGCAGTCTGCTGAAGTGCATGAAATAGTGATGCCTGCTCTTCATGAAAATTGTTTTAACTGCCTCCCGGATAGAGGCGCCGATGAGGGCAGAAAAGGCAGGCAGGGCACGGGTGGAAATATATGCCGGTGTGGATGAACTTGTCATATCCGCCGGGAAAGTTCTGTTTGACCAGCTGCGAAGGAAGCCCGGATCTGTGATCGGGCTGGCCACTGGCTCCACCTTCGTGCCGTTTTACGAATACGTGTCACTTCACTACAGAGAGGCCGGGGTCAGTTTCAGAGACGCGGTGACATTCAATCTTGACGAATACTATCCAATCAGCGGCGACAGCAGGGATTCATATCACTCATACATGGCAGAACACCTGTTTTCAAGAGTGGATATGAAAGCAGCCGGTATCCACATACCCGATGGCTCTGCTGCCGATCCGGACGCTGAAGCTGAAGCTTATGAAAAGGCAATCAAGTCGTCTGGCGGGATCGACCTGCAATTTCTTGGCCTTGGAAGAAACGGCCACATAGGGTTCAATGAACCAGGCACTCCCTTCACAAGCAGAACACACAAAACGGTGCTCAGCGAGTCCACACTTTCAGCCAATGCACCGATCTTTGGCGACAAGTCAGATATGCCCGGCAGCGCGCTCACAATGGGGATAGGGACGATAACCGACTCCAGGAAGATAGTCCTTCTCGCATTCGGAAGACAAAAATCGAAGGCAGTCAGGGAGACGCTCAAGGGTGAAATCACTGAAGAAATGCCTGCCTCGTGTCTCCGGAGACACCGGGATACAGTCTTCATGATAGACGAGGAGGCGGCCGCCGAACTCCATGAGTGAAAATTCCCGTATTCAATGTACAATGAAAAACATTTCTCATTAACGGGAAATTTACGAAATATCTTAATAGCCTTGGGCGCCTTATCAATTCATGAAGTCAAAGTTGTTTGCCGTTGCCATAGTGGCGGCATTTGTTCTCAGCGGGCTCACTGTCGTCTCAAACGAGGCGAAGGCGACGTCCGCACCTGTCTTGACAGTAGGCATTGTGAATTCAGGGCCGATAACCAACCTCAACCCCTTCTATCCTGGCGGAGAGTCGGCAACTGCTGCCAGTCAACTCACCGGGCTGAGCTATCTTTCCCTTCTTCTACAGGCACCGAATGGCACTCTGATGCCGCAACTGGCACAGTCATGGACTGTTAACGCCAACGGCACTGTTTTCACGTTCAACCTCAGACCGAACATGAAATGGTCCGACGGGACGCCCCTCACTGCAAGTGACGTTGTCTTTACATTCAAAGTCTTCATCAACAGCCCTCTGCTTGACTCCTTCAACGGCTTCATTGTTGGAAACCTGATAAAGAATGTGACAGCACTGAGCACAACACAGGTCCAGTTCACACTGGTGCATCCCTTCTCACCATTCCTGCAGTATGCAACACTGGGCAAGGTCATAGTTCCGGAACACATATGGTCAAAGGTCAGCAACATAACGAACTTCTCGAACACGGGAACACCGGTTGGTGACGGTCCGTTCATAGCTCAGAATTTCAGCTCCGGGCAGACAGTGATTCATTTTGCACCCAACCCGTACTACTACGGAACAAAGCCGAAGCTTGGCGGGGTGGCCGTGCAGATACTTTCCTCGAGCAACAACGTCGAGTCACTCCTCCAGACAGGTGCAATTGAGCTGGCACAGCCGGCGACAAGCCAGCTGTCCGCCCTCAAGGGTCTTCCAAACATGCACCTTTCACTGGCACCTGGCAACTCAATATTCGGCACATACTTCGACCCTGCCGGGCTGCTGATGTTTGACAACATGCTCTATCCATACAACATTACGGCTGTAAGGCAGGCGCTTGCATATGCAATCAACAGGACACAGGTTGTGCAGCTTGGTCTGAATGGCTACGGAACACCTGGCAGCCAGGGTCAGATGCCCCCCTCGCTAGCACAGTGGATACCCGGCACTCTTCCCAATTACACTTACAACCCCACACTGGCAAGGAATATGCTGCTTCATCTTGGTTTCAAGAACGGAACCAATGGCTACCTTGAATTCCCGAACGGAACGGCATGGACCCCGTCGATCATGGATACAGGCGGATCAAACAGCCAGATTGTTGCAGTGCTGGTCCAGAACCTGAAGGCGGCGGGCATTGATGCTTCCGAGTCGGTCGTCACCATTGGTGTGCTTGTCACTGCACTCGAATACGGCAACTACGACATGCTGCTCCTGACAACCAGCAGACCCCCCATACCCGATTTCGTCCTCGGTGTCTTCACATCTAATTCCACAACGCCGGTTGGCCAGCAGGAGCTGGACTACCACGGCTGGACAAGATGGACGAACAGTACAGTGGTGAGTGATATGCAGCAGGCTCGCCAGGTCGGTAGCTTCAGCGGACAGTATGCACTTTATTCGCAGGTCCAGACAATTCTCGCGACCCAGCTACCGCTGATTACACTGTTCTACGGCGACTCCATATGGGCCTACTCCAACGCCACAGTACAGGGCTGGGGACCGGCTGTACAGGGATACCAGTTCCCGCAGGCTCCGCTGCTGACAAGCCTCGGCGGACCGACATCAACTGCACCGAGCAACAACAACACATTGCTTTACGCGGGCGTTGGAATTGTCGCGGTGGCAGTGGTTGCAGTTGCAGCGATTGCACTGTCCAGAAGACGGCAAAGGTAATGATGTTTGAGAATCCCGGCTAAATACCTGATACGGCGTACAATCTACGCCGTTCTAACTTTTTTCATCGCGCTGGTACTGATTTTCATCATACCGAGGCTGATTGCAGTCAATCCCATCGAGATCATCGCCGCCTCGCAGCAGCTTCCGCCGTCAGTCACCAAATCGCTCATTGTCCAGTTCGGACTGAACAAACCGGTTTACGTCCAGTTCCTGCTTTACCTGAAGAATACAGTGTTTACCTTTCCGCCGAACCTTGGCTATTCCTACGTATACTACCCGGCCACGACCTACAGCCTGATTGCTGCAGCGCTTCCATGGACGCTTGGCCTTGTGGGAACATCTGTGCTCATCTCCTCGCTGCTTGGCACGATGATAGGCCTCTATGCAGGCTGGAGGAGAGGGAGGCTTATTGACAAGATAATCACGTACACCGCAATTACAATCCAGTCGCTTCCCTACTTCTGGCTGGCAATACTTCTGCAAATAGTTCTTGCGGTAACATTCCGTGTTTTCCCTGTTGCGGGCGCGTATTCAATTCTCGACGTATCACCCAGATATTCAGCCACCTGGATTTCGGATGTTCTTTACCATGCAATTCTGCCGCTGCTCACAATCGTTATTTCGACAGCACCGGTATACGCCATCATCATGCGTAACAATGTCTCTGAAATAGTCAGGGAGGACTACATGACAGTCGCAGAGGCAAAGGGACTGAGGAAGGGCCGTATACTGATGTCCTATGCCCTGAGGAACGGTATACTGCCTGTAATCAGCATCATTGCAGTGAACTTTGGTTATGTGGTTGGGGGTGCCCTGCTGGTAGAGATCGTTTTTGATTACCCGGGCATAGGATCGTTGCTGTTCAATGCAATACTTGGGGAGGATTACCCTGTGATACAGGGGGTGTTCTACATACTTGCAATCACAGTGATTGGTGCAAACTACATTGCAGATCTGATTTACTCAGCTGTTGACCCGAGGATACGATTCACATGAGTCCGAAAAACCTGCTCGTAAGCTCGTCCGGCG
>JAJYOM010000119.1 GCA_021796175.1 Thermoplasmata archaeon | reverse complement strand
TCAAATATGCCGGGTCTGATTGATGCATCCATCCTCTTGAGCCCCTCGAGACCGTGCAGTGGTCCGTCCGGCTGGACAGCCACCCTCTTCACTTCAGGGAATTCCTGCTTCAGGTAGCGGCTGATGCCTGTGAACGTACCGCCTGTTCCGAGGCCCGCCAGAAAATAGTCAAAGTGCCCTCTCGTCTGTGCTACGATTTCCCTCGCGGTTCCGTCGTAGTGAGCTCTCCAGTTGCTGTCATTGTTGTACTGGTCAGCGTAGTAATAAAGTTCAGGATCCTGCTGCGCCATTTTTTTTGCTACCTTCTGCGCACCATCCGTTCCCTCAAGCGGGTCGGAAAGGACAATCTCGGCACCATATGCGTTCAGAAGATCCCTCTTTTCCTTTGCAACATTGGCGGGTATGACAAGTTTGCACCTGTAGCCCTTAACTGCACAGACCATTGCATAAGCTATTGCAGTGTTGCCCGATGAGGCGTCAAGCAGCATCTTTTCGCCGGTTAGCCTGCCATCCTTCTCCGCGTCCTCAACAATCCTGAGCGCTGCCCTGTCCTTGACGCTTCCACCGGGGTTGAACCACTCGGCTTTGGCGTAAATCCTCGTATCGGGGACTTCTGCCATCAGCTTCCTTATCGCAATGAGCGGCGTGTTGCCTATCCTGCCAAGAAGTGACCAGTTCGAATCATACACAAGGTTATTTTTCATCAACTTAAACCACCCGATGCCTCTTGAAATACCTTGAGTCCGAGTGTTGCGCACTTCAGTCTTACGGCACTAAGAGGTATGTGCAGCATTTCCTTTATCTCGTCGGCATCCAGCTTTCTGGCCTCGCTCAGCCGCATGCCCTTCAGCCTGTCCGTCAGCATCGATACAGATGCCTGGCTTATTGCGCATCCCCTTCCGTCGAACCTGACATCCGTGATGACTCCATCCTCGACCTTCACGTAGATGCTTATGTCATCGCCGCAGACTGGATTGTTGCCGTGGCCGAACAGATCAGGGTGATCAATGCTGCCCTTGTTGTGCGGCTTCTTGTAATGCTCGAGTATCTCTTCCTGGTAAATGTCGTAGGCCATGCTGGAAATCACCCGGGTATTGCGGGCTCCTTCAACCAGTCGTAGCCCTTGTCCTCAAGCTCCCTGGCCAGCTCCTTCCCGCCGCTCTTAACAATCCTTCCGTCGACGACAACATGTACGAACTGGGGTGTTATGTACTGCAGCAGCCGCTGGTAGTGTGTGACAAGTATCAGACCGATATTCGGTCCTGCCATCGTGTTTATCGCGTTTGCCACTATCTTGAGAGAGTCAATGTCCAGACCGCTGTCTGTCTCGTCCAGTATGGCGAACTTCGGATTGAGCACTGCCATCTGCAGGACCTCTGCCCTCTTCTTCTCTCCACCGGAGAATCCCTCGTTAAGCGATCTGCCGATGAAATTCTCGTCTATTCCGAGAGTATTTACCTTCTCCTTGAGCAGACGAAAGAATTTTGTGGGGCTAAGCTGATCGTTGCTGTGAACCGCATTGTAGGCTATCCTCAGGAAGTTGCCCAGCCTCACACCCGGCACCTCCACCGGATACTGGAAACCAAGGAAAAGGCCAAGCTTTGCCCTCTTGTCGGGCGTCAGCGCCAGCATGTCGGTGCCATCCAGCTTGACCTGTCCGCCTGTAATCTGGTACTTCGGGTGACCCATCAGCGAGTAACTCAGTGTACTCTTTCCGGAGCCGTTCGGCCCCATTATAGCGTGTATTTCTCCCTGCCTGACAGTGAGATCTATTCCCTTCAGTATCTGCTTGCCTTCTATGTTGACCTTCAATCCTTTTATGGAGAGTTCGGATGCCATTTCTATACCTCTGAAAGCTCCCAAGGCACTGTTTCAATTTCACCATAAGGCAAATCATATTTAAACATATCTTACTGTGTAAATTGCACAATGTTAATATATTGAAGCCTGTCTAACTGAAAACAGAGCGTTATGGACGCGGATATTTCGTTGCTGGGCGAGTCGAAGGCGCGGTTGATCGACTATCTAGGGGAAGGTGAGAAGTCCGGCGGCGAACTTTCGGCAATGCTGCACATTAACAACACCGCGGTCAGGGAACATGCCGGGGCACTGGAAAGGATGGGCATAGTCCAGTCAAGGTTTGTGAAGACAGGAGTAGGGCGACCGAAGAAGAGGTATTCGCTCACCCCTTTCGGAGTCGAGCTTCTTCCAAAGCACTATGATGTGATGCTCAATCTTCTAATAAAAAAGGTCTGGGAGAAAGGTGGAGATGCACTTCTCAGCCAGCTGATGTCAGGTGTTGTAAAGGAGTTGGCAGACAATACTGCAAGGGAGGAAAGCATGACGCTTGAACAGCGGGTGAACAGAGTGGTCGGTTTCCTGAACAGCCTGGGTTTCATGGCAAATGTTGAGAGGAGCGGAGAACAGCTCTTCGTCATAAGGCACAACTGCATATTCAACAAAACGGCAAAGCTCTATTCGGGAGTGCTCTGCAGCGAGTGCGACACTGCTCTGATAAAGGAGCCGATTGGGAAGAAGGAAATTGAGCTCGTGCAGTGCATTGGAAAGGGCGACACCTCCTGCAGGAATCTCATCAGGGCCTGAATTTCGGCGATGAATGAGGATGAATCCACATTCGATATGTGTTAAATAAGGGATTTATACCCTCACAGTCATTTTTCACCCTGCAGATGAACAGAAAACTGCTGTTTCAGCTCATGGTGCTTGGTATTGGAGCCCTCCTGGTCATGCCCGTGTTCTTCAGCAATGTAGCCAGGGCTGATGGAGGTGGAGGCGATAGGGAGACCTCCGTCAATTACCCCGGGAACGGTGGCTATTTCAGTGTGGATTCGCAGTCCACCAATGCAGTCGGACCAAAGAACGAATTCAATATGGTTTTCGCAGGAAACACATTTCTAATGCAGTTCAAGAACGATTCGCAGAATACCGGCTACAGCCTGCAGTTCAGCATACAACTGGAGAGGCTGATGCTTGTCAACAGCACCTCAACCACATACCTTCTCAACTTCTCTCAGCAGGAATTCAATGTTTTAAGCCCGTTGACGGCATTCGGTGGGCAGAATACATTTTCATTATACACAGAGTCGGACATGGCGAAGTTCGTCATGACTGTCCAGACAACAAACGTGCCGGCCCAGAACGGGTCCGTGACTATACTGCCCAACGAGGTGAAGATTTCGTTTCAAATTACTATCACCGGTGACAATATTGGTGAACAGCAGAATATGCAGTTAGGGCATCCACCGGTCCCGACCGGCAACGTTATTCTCCAGCTCGGGCTCTCCTCGGGGGACTCAAATGTAACCGGCATACAAAACAATACTACCTTTTCGAATGTGGGCTTCAGCGATGGCAAGAGCAGCGGCTATTTCTCATGGTCAAACACGGCAATTGTGGATGGAAAGGCATCCGCCGTAGGATCTTCCCTTTCGGGCACCTCGAATCTCTCGCTAGTGTATCCTGCAGGTCTTAACATAATACATGACCCATACATAGGCATCTCGCCATCGACCATTGTAAACATTATCACCCACAGCCTTGGAAATATTGTAATATACACATTGACACTAGCAGTCTCCGCAGCATTCATTGGCGGTGCGATGACCTACAGGCGAAGGCGCGGATGAGTGCGGCTGGATAAAGTGCGATAATGTCGCTGCTCACAACGGGTACCGCGGAAAACATTGTGGCGGCACTGCTGGCTGTTCTGTCATTCACGCTTTTTGTTATAGCCATCGTCGCCTTCTTCAGGAAAAGGAACCTCAGGATTGGGCTGATAGCGGTATCGTTCCTGCTTTTTTTTATCGAGGGACTGCTGTTTTCGGTACAGCTTTTCTATCTGGTATTCACGTCGCAGGTGTTCTATACACTGATCGGTTTAATGAGCGTCGTAATCCTCATTTTCATATTCGCAGCAACCTTCAAGAGGTAAACTGGGGGACACATCCTTGGTGGATGATGCTCTCGAGCTGGAAACAAGAAAGAAGATATACGATAGCGTAAGGAAGTTTCCAGGCCTGCATCTGAGGGAGCTGGCAAGGCAGCTGGAACTGAGCGTCCCGCTTGTTGATTATCATCTCAACTTTCTCGAGAAATACGGCCTTGTCACCGGGATACTGGATGAGCAGTACAAGCGCTTCTACCCTAGAGATCCCTTAGGGGCGGAGCAGAAGACGGATATGCTTTCAGCGGAGGAGAAGAGGATCGTGGCGCTGCTCAGGCAGAGGATGCCTCTCCAGATCGTGCTGTTCATATTCAAGAACGGCACCGTGCAGCACAAGGACATGGTCCCGATCATGGGCATATCTCCTTCCACACTCTCGCACCATCTGAACAAGCTTCTCAGGAGGGGAATACTGGTCAAATCCTCATCGGGAAAGGAGCGGGGATACAGGCTTGCAAACGAGGGACAGGTGGCCAGACTGCTCCTTCACTACGAGCCGCCGCCCGGGACACTTGTGGACAGTTTCATAGAGATTTGGGAGGAATTCCACCAGTAGCCATGTGCTGGAAACTTAATATAATACAATAAACTGAATTCGTTTCGTCGACGTCGGTGCAGAAATGAAGATAACACTCAACGGCTGGGAAACGGGCATCCGGTTTGTTGCAGGCCACTTCCTGCCGTCAATCGAGAAGTGCAACCGTCTCCACGGCCACAACTATGCATTACTGCTGGAGATAGAAGGCGAAACAGAGGAGGACGGGATAGTCATTGACTTCACTAAAGTGAAGGAAGCTGCCGGTCAGATTGTGAAAAAGCTTGACCACCGGATGCTTCTGCCGTCCGGGGGCTCGTCGATGACTGTCAGGGCATCGGCAAGCTCGTTTAATGTTCAGTTCAATGGAAAAGAATATCTCTTCCCGGTAGCCGATGTAGTGGTTCTCCCAGTGGACAACGTGAGCGCGGAGAAACTCGCCTCCTACTTCGCTGACGAGCTCCTGGGGAGCGGTATATTCGGGGAGAACATAAAGAGTATCAGAGTGGGAGTGGCGGAGGGGAGAGGTCAGGAGGCCTGGGAGACGAGGGTGTTACAGTGAGTGGCGCTGTTCTCCTGCTTTCAGGCGGGCTTGATTCCACGACTGTCGCTGCATTTCTCAACAACAGTGGCGAGCAATTCCGCGCGATAACTGTCAACTACGGCCAGAGGCATTCCAGGGAGGTCGATGCCGCCATGAAGATTGCCGAACACTACGCTGTAGAGGAGCATCTGGTGATGCAGATAGACCT
>JAJYOM010000118.1 GCA_021796175.1 Thermoplasmata archaeon | reverse complement strand
GCCGTGACACTGCCGGACGCGAGCCTGAATATATACCCTATCCGTTCAGTCTGAGTCCCGAAGCTTGTGGTGAACGGGGTCAGAAGCGGCATACTTATTTTGTAGTAGGAAAGCCCGGCTGCCATGCAACATGGAATACACACGATGCTAAAAGGAGTTGGGTTGCCGGTAACAACTGCTCCGCGGGATCAGCCGCCGACCTGTGACATTGCAAAAAGTGTTTCGCTGCTCGTCTTGCCTATCTCCAGGTAATGCTTCTCCGGCTTGAACTGTATCATCTCCCTGAGTTTTGCAGCAACCTCATCCCTGCCGCCGCCAGCCCTTATTATGCCGACCAGGTCAACCATGTTATCGCCGAACAGACACATCCTCAGCCGGCCATCCGAAGTCACCCTCACCCTGTTGCATCTGCTGCAGAAATTGCCGGAAAGCGGCGTAATGAAGCCGACATGCCCCTGATACCCTTCCACGCCATAGTTGACAGCCGGTCCTGTTTCGGAGGCATGACTGACAGCCGAGAGATGGAAATGCTCCTCCAGCAGTTTCTTAGCTCTCGCTGCAGGGAAAAACAGCTTAGGCTGGAATGCCACATTGCTTTTGAGCGGCATCATTTCAATGAATCTGATGGAGTAGTCATGATCGAGGGCGTAGCGGGCAATCTCAACAAGCTCGCCGTCGTTTATGCCGTTCATAAGGACGGTGTTGATCTTGATTGGCCATATGCCAGAGCGTGCGGCAGCCTTAATCCCCTCGAGCACCCTGCCTATGTCGCCTCCCCGTGTGACCTCCCTGAAAACTCCGGGCTGAAGGCTGTCTATGCTCACATTTGCCCTGGTAACACCAGCAGACGATAGCGACTCCGCCTTCTCCCTGAGAAAAATACCGTTTGTGGAAATAGGAATGTCATCTATGAGCCCGACATCCGAAATGCATCCGGCCACTTCCGCAATGTCATGCCTCACCAGTGGCTCGCCTCCGGTAATGCGAACTGTCCTTGTTCCCACCTCCGCCGCCGCTTCCACTATAGTACCTATCTCCGACGGGGACATCAGGTTGCTGAACTTGGTGAAAAGAACTCTGCTGGACGGCATACAGTAGACACATCCGAGATTGCATGCATCCACTACCGATACCCTGAGGTACCTTATTCTCCTGCCAAGAGAGTCCTGCAGCTGGTCCACGGATGCAGAGCCTAAAACGCAGACATATAGTTTTGGTCGCCCGTTCAGCTAATGACACCCTGTTAAGCCCGGCGCCGGGCAGTATACGCCAGACAGTCAGAACAGACCGATAATCTGCCCCTGGGGGGTTATGTCAATCCTGTCCGCGGCCGGCGATTTGGGAAGTCCCGGCATCGTCATTATCTCGCCCAGCAGAGGAACCAGGAAACCTGCACCGCTTGAAATCATTATTCTTTCGACATGCACATCGAAATCATTCGGTGCATTGAGTAACGATTTGTCATCGGAAAAGGAATACTGAGTCTTTGCCATGGATATCGGGAGACGTGAAAAGCCAAGCTTGTGTATCAGGGCGATATCGGATATTGCCGCGTGGTCGAACACGACTTCACTGGCTCCATAAATCTCACGTGCCACTTTTTCTATCTTGACCTTCACATCGTCTTCCATTTCATAAGTGTAATGAGGAGATGATGGTGGGGAGGCCACTCTGTCAATTACCAGCTTTGCAAGTTCAATCGCACCCTCGCCGCCCTTCTCGTATGCATCCACAACCGCGGACGAAATACCCAGCGAGTCCATCTTCCTGACTATGAAATTGATCTCCCTGGATGTGTCGGATGGGAATCTGTTGACTGCAACAACAGGATCGAAGCCGAAGCTCTGCATGTTGTGCACGTGCTTCAAGAGATTTGCGATGCCTGCCTCCATTGCCCTGATATTGTCCTTGGCGGCCTCTTTGTCGCCTCCCTGCATCTTCAGCGCCTTGACAGTTGCGACAATCACTATTGCATCAAGCTTCAGGTTTCCGACCCTGCACACGAGGTTGACGAATTTCTCTGCACCGAGATCTGAACCGAAACCGGCCTCCGTTACTACATAATCTGCAAGCATCAGTCCAAGGCGGTCCGCAATCAGGCTCGATGTACCGTGAGCTATATTGCCAAACGGACCGGTATGTATCAGCGCGGGCGTACCTTCGACTGTCTGCACAAGGTTTGGCTCCATCGCATATCTGAGCAGTGCCGCCATAGAACCCTGCGCCTTGAGATCTCCGGCAAAAACCGGCTCCCCATTGAAAGTGAAACCAACAAGTATTTTCGACAGCCTGTCCTTCAGATCATTATAGTCGGAGGCAAGCGCGACTATCGCCATTACCTCAGACGCCGGAGTGATGACAAAACTGTCCATTGCCATTACACCCTTGTCCCTGTCGCCGACACCCACCACAACCTGGCGCAGCGACCTGTCATTCATGTCGACGGTCCTCGGGAAAACAATCCTCTTCGGATCCAGATTCAGCTCATTGCCGTGGTATATGTGGTTGTTGATAAGCGCCGAGAGGAGATTGTGGGCTGCCGTTATGGCTGGAAAATCAGCAGTGAAAATCAGATTGATCCTGTCCATTGGCTGCACCGCAGCCCTTCCGCCGCCAGTTGCGCCTCCCTTGATGCCGAAGCACGGGCCAAGGGACGGTTCCCTTATGTTCACGACTGACTTATTGCCCAGGATTGAAAGGGCGTCCGCGAGACCAATGGAAATTGTTGTCTTCCCTTCGCCTGCCGGGGTGGGCGTCATGGCGGTGACAAGCACTAGGTGGCCACGTTTGCCGCCGTCGAGGCGCTGGAAGATGGAAAGCGGTATCTTTGCGATATGGTTTCCATACCGCTCTATATCACGCTCCGACAGACCGAGCGCAGCAGCAATGACACCGATATCCCTCAGCTCGGGTTCCTTTTCCTCGTATTCCTCCAGGTCCGGTTCTTCCATAATTCGAGCCCGTCCTCTTCATCTTACTCATTTGAGGGCCTTAATATGGCAGTTGTGCCTCACATCTTCGGACAAGGCTATTTCTACTTAATCGGTGGCGGTCAAATGTGACAGCACGGAGAAGATTTAACACGCACATGTGCCGGCCGACCAGTGCAGGCAGCAATGCTTCAGAGACATCGAAATCTGCGGCGCACGACTATTTGGCCGGAACATGTTCCCGGAAGCAATTTTCTCTCTGCAACGGAAGGATAAATACATGGAACTGCTAGGCTTCCGGGAGTAAATGACTGACCTGCTCCTTCTTGCATACAGCGGTTTTCTGGTTCTGATATCCGGTGGGCTGCTCCTGATAGAGGTTGTCAAGAGGATGGAGAAGAAGAATGGCGATTCCGATGACACCGTGCCACAGGCCGGCAGGGTGCTGGTTATTGTGCCTTGCAGGGGGCACGATATTTCACTCACTGAGAATCTCATGAGCATAAGGAAGCAGGAATTTGCGAACTATGATGCTGTTGCAGTAGTGGACAGCGAGGATGATGTTGCAATTCACTCAATAAGGGAAGCTGGCATGGATTACATAGTGTCGAGTGCAGACTGCACGAGATGCTCGGGCAAGGTGAGGGCCATCTCCACAGCACTGGAAAAATTCAGTGGCTATGATACGTATGTAATAGCAGACTCCGATGCCACGTTTTCTTCCCGCTGGCTCAGAAAGCTTGTCGCTCCCCTTGCAGACCCGAAAGTCGGTCTAAGCACAGCATTTCCTGTCTTCATTCCGTGCGGCGGTTTCTGGTCAAGAGTTAAGATGGTGTGGGGATTCGTCGGGAACAGCATGATGGAGTCCAGTATAACACGCTTCGGCTGGGGTGGTTCACTTGCCTTCAGAAGTGGACTCCTTGACAATGGTAAACTGGGAGTATTCAGCGAGTCGGTCTCCGATGACGCGGCTCTGACGCACATAGCAGCGGATGCCGGTCTCTGCATAGCCTACTGTGACGGCAATATAGTCACTGTGAAGTCAAGGGAAACGCTTTCTTCATTCGTGGAATGGTCCAACAGGCAGACTGCGCTCGCAATTCGCGGCAACAGGAACCTTTTTGCAATGGGACTGGTATATTACACTGCAAGGCTCTTGCTGCTTGTTTCGTCCATAGTACTGTCAGTGACTGCGACTCCCCTTGCACTGCTGCTGCTGGCCCCTTTCGCGGTTGGAATTGTGAAGATTTACGGACGACACGGTGTCAGGGATCCTGCTGTGGCACCCATATTCCTTGCGATGGATGTATTCTACATTGCAAACCTTGTGAAGGCGAAGAGAATGGATACCATCAGCTGGCGCGGAAGGCAGTACGCACTGAATACCGAGTGAGCGTCCTGCGACGGCTACTTGAGGAAGCTGACAAATGGATTGACGGTGAAGCTCATTGTCTCCTCGCCCTTCCTGTATCTTATCTTGAAGCTCACCCTGTCCCCGCTCATCTTGAATTCAGTCGTCTCCATCCCGTCCGAGTGCAGTTTCGAGAACAGGTAGTTGGTGTATTCAGTTGACCTGCTGTTCCTTTCATTGAGCTTTTCGGACACGAGCTTTGAAGGATAATAGTATTTGAATTTGCCATTCTGAATTTCTTCAAGAACACCGATGTGCGTGAGTTTTCTGAGGAAATAGCCCGCAGTGTTCTGTGTGAGCTTCATCGACTCCTTAAGCTCCTTCTGTGTCCTGCCTGGCTGGTTGAAGACATGTGAGAAGATTTCGCCGCAGGTTTCATCATTGAGGACTGCAAGCATGTGTACTTCGGCGCTGTCGACGAAATTGAGTGGATAGAATATTGACCTGTTGTCTACCCTGTCCTCGCTGACATACTCAAACCTCTTCAGCGCAGCCAGATGCCATTTTACTGTATTCGGTGTGAGGTCAACCTCTCTTGAGATTTTCGATACGCTTGAAGCCGGATAGTTGTACAGAGTTTCAAGTATCTCCCGCCTGTTTCCTGTTATCCACTTCCCTTTTTCAGGGAATTGCGGCCTGTACTTTATGCCTGACCTGTCTATAGAAGCACCCTGAGAGTTCATATTTGGAGGCACCGGACCCGATGACTGAATATCTAATTTCAACCTCACCTGACTTTATATTACTTGTCGGACGGGTATCAGATACAGTAAACATCGCCAGCGGGGCGAAAATGAGCCGGGAGGAAGGGCATAAGAGCCTTGTATTTGCATGATCCTAGCAGTAGCGGTGACTGTAACGAAGCGGCTGTTGCTCATTGTGCTGCTGCTTGCCGCATTCCTTGCTTCCATGCCTCTCGCGCAGGCCGGTATCAGCACTGCTCCCC
>JAJYOM010000117.1 GCA_021796175.1 Thermoplasmata archaeon | reverse complement strand
CTTGAAGACAAGGAGATAGAAAAGAGATTACAAGGGATATACAGCGTGCTCTTCTGCAGGCCGATATCAACGTCAATCTGGTATTGGCCCTATCCAAAAAAGTTGAAGACAGGGCAAAGAACGAGAGTATACCACCCGGGGCAAGTCTGAAAGAGCATATTATTAAAATAATCTACGAGGAACTGATCTCACTTCTTGGCGAGGCTGGCACCCTCAAGAAGGAGAAGCAGGTGTTGATGCTTGTCGGACTTTACGGGCAGGGTAAGACGACCACCGCCGGGAAGCTCGCGCGGTATCTTTCGAAGAGGGGTCTGTCCGTCGGGCTGATTGCAGCGGATGTTCACAGGCCAGCAGCCCTGGATCAGCTGCTCCAGATAGGGGAGGAAATCAAAGTCCCGGTTTACGGCATCAGGGGTGAAAAGGATGCAGTCAAGATTGTCAGAGAGGGACTCAAGCAGTTTGAAAGCACGGATGTTAAAATAATAGATACAAGCGGCAGGCACTCACTGGAACAGGATCTCATCGATGAGGTAAGCCGAGTGGAGAGGACTGCCAAAGCCGACCAGAGAATTCTGGTCCTTGACGCGTCCGTTGGCCAGCAGGCCGGCGTGCAGGCCAAGGCATTCCACGATGCTGTCAATGTCAATGGCGTAATACTTACCAAACTGGACGGCACAGCCAAAGGCGGAGGCGCTCTGAGTGCGGTTGGTCACACGGGCGCACCAATCATTTTCATTGGCACAGGAGAGCATCTGGAAGATCTTGAAACATTCAACCCTGAGCGTTTCATTTCAAGACTGCTCGGCATGGGAGATTTGCACACTCTCCTCGAGCGTATGAGGGAATCTATTGACGAAAGCAAGGCTGAGGAAACCGCAAAGAAGATCATGAGCGGCCATTTTACATTGAGGGAGATGTACGAACAGATGGAAATGCTTGCGGATGTGGGTCCGCTGAAGAAGGTCATGTCCATGCTGCCAGGTATCCCCGGAATGAAGAAGGACATCAACCCGGACGAGCTGCAGGAGAAACTGGCCATGTTTCATGTTATAATGGATTCAATGACAGACGAAGAACTCGACAATCCAAAGCTCATAAAGTCCAGTCGTGTCCTACGGATTTCAAGAGGAGCGGGTGTAGAGCAGAAGCATGTCAGGGAACTTTTAAAGCAGTACAACATGTCAAGGAAGGCCGTAAAGGGATTCATGGGCAACAGAAAGATCAGGCGTCAGCTGATGAAGCAGATGAAGGATCAAAAAGCTTATGAAGATTGATTTGGACGAACTGGGGAATAGGCGCTTCCTCATAGTTTCACATCGAACCCCCCCGGACGGAGACTTCAGCCTTAACGACCTGCCGGGAAGCGGTGGAAGGGTTGACATAATAGCCCGGTTCATTACCTCCTCCCTGCTCGCATCCAACTCAATCAGAAGAGATGCATCCGCGGCAGTTTACTTTGCGGGCGGTGTCGGAAAGCATGTTGCGGTCATCATCTCTGGCAGGTCAGTCAAATATCTGAATCCGGACGAAAGGAGCACTTCCGCGCTATTGAGAAATGCGCTTGTCCGTTCACGTAAGGAACTGGAGGGTGTATCCAGCCCGGGTGTTTACTTCATTGTCTGCGGGCTATCAGAACTAGCTGAGATAATGATTCGGGGATGCTCAGTCTATCTTCTAAAAGAAAATGGAGAAAGCACCGGACCAGAGATACCGGGGCTCTATGTGGTCGGGGATATACAGGACATTTCCGAGGCAGAGGAGAATGCTTTTTCAAGCGGATCGCTGTCAAAAGTATCTATTTCAAAATATAGCCTGCAGTCGGATCAGTGCGCTGTTATTGTCAACTGGCTGCTGGACAACAGGTCTCGTGGAGCCGCAGCACTCGATAGCCGGCCATCGTACTGAATTCAATCATTTGCGAATTCTGACGAGGGGTTTTATTTACGGATGGCATAACAGACCAGTGAAGGGGCAAAAAAGATGCCAGGGGATACTGCAAAGCAGGAAAGCGGGATTGCTGGCGGGGCCGCTCAGCCACCAGCCCGGGAAGAGACCAAGGAAGGTGAGGACGGCATGTATGCCTTGAGCAACGCGAGACATGATGCTGAAGTAAGGAAACAGATAGCCAAGCTCAGGAAGAAAGGCATGCGCCATAGAGCGAAGGCGTCCGGCTACCTTGTCAAGTCCAAGCGATCAGATGAGAAGGCAGCTACACTGCTGCATAAGGCAAACAAGCTCAAGAAGGAAGCAACCGTTTTCCTTGAGCAGGCAAAAGGCAAGGGGAAGTCCGCAGGAGAATACCAGAAGAAGCTGGACACGACGAGCACAGAGTCGCAGGGTTCTGATGCAGAGATGCAGATGAGCAAGCTGGAACATGAAGAAGCCAAGTTGACTCGACAGGCTAACCAGCGGCAGGCACGCGCAGCTGCGATGACTGAAAAAGCTTCAAACATGAAACGGAAATCGGTAGAATACATGCAGAAGCAGCGCTCACACGAAATCGAGGCTACCCAGTATCTCAAAAGGGCGGAGGATCTGGATAAGGCAAGGGTTTGAATGTCCTGGCGCTGACAAAGTTTGAGTAATGCTTATTTATACAGGTACGTTACACGTGTTCCGTGCCCTAAGAGCCATGGGAGTGGATTTTTGGAAGCAGGAGAAATTTCTGTAGAAGAAATTGAACAAAAGCGTGACTTGCTGAACATAGAGGCAGAAAAGCATCGCAGGAACCGAGACGAGCTAAACGAAAGGACAAGGCAATTCGCTGATCAGCGGGACAAGCTTAATGCCGAGGTCAGGAAGCTCATTGAGGAAGCCGGCTCCAGAAAAAGGAACAGGGATGAGCTCAACGAAAAAGTCAAGGATGCCAAAGATCAGCGGGAAATATGGAACAAGACCTACACGGAAAGTGCAGCAGAGCTTGTCGAACTCCGCAGATCTATTGCCCCAAAGTCAGGCGCCCCTCCATCCAAACTGAAGAGGGATCTCAAATCGTTGGAATTCAAACAGATGACATCAGTCCTTTCGCCAGACAAGGAGAAGGAAATAGTTGAACAGATGTCCAAGCTTCAGCAGGAAATCAGGAAGAGGGAAGATTCACTCAAGTCCAACAAGCAGTATTCCGAACTGCTTAGGAAAGTAAACGAAGCCAAGGAAAAGGCGGAGGGCTTTCACAGGCTTGTTTCGGAGCTTGCGGAAGCTGCGCAGAAGCAGCATGACGGAATGATGGACCTTTATGACAGGGCGGACAAGGTTAGGAAGGAAGCTGATGATGCACAGGCCAAATTCATAGAGAGCAAACTGCTCGCAGACGAAGAGCATAAGAAGCACATAGATGCCATTCACCAGGTGCATGATTTCGACAAACTTCTTTACGGCATAAGGCAGAAACAGAGGAGGCCGCGCGGGATTGAGGATGCAGAGAAGGTCGCGAAGGATGCAGAAGATGTCTTTGAAAAATTCAAGAAGGGCGAGAAGCTGAGTACAGAAGATCTCATGCTGCTCCAGAAGTCCGGCTACCTGTGAACTGGAGAAGGCTTAAGTACAGAAACAAAATGGTTATTGTCTGTCGGGACGGTCCACAATGCAAAGCGGTTCCTTCTGGTTTCTGTTGCTGGGTGTTCTATTACCCGGCGTGATATTCGGTCTGCTTATCTTTTACAGGGCAAACATTTTCTTCGTCATACTGCTGCTGACATATATTCTCACTGTGATAATGACCTTCATGCCAAAGAGGACAGGTTCCAGCTGATGTGATGGCCAGTGGGCGTAGACATATCAAGCATTCTTGAAAAAAGGAGCATTGGTTTCCAGGATCTTGGCGGTACAAGGATAGCTGTTGATGCCTATAATACGATCTACCAGTTTGTTTCCGCCATAAGGCAGGCCGACGGCCGCCCTCTTTCCGATTCCGACGGCAGACCAACCTCGCATCTGATCGGACTTCTTCACAGGAACGCCAGGCTCATGGCGGCGGGAATAAGGCCATTCTATGTCTTTGACGGCCTGCCAAGCAAGCTGAAGGCTGCCACGCTTGAGAAAAGAAAGCAGGTCAAGTTGCGGGCTGAAGAAAAATACAGGGAAGCTGTCGAAAGGAAGGACTTGGAAAGGGCGTACAGTTATGCAATGCAGACCACCAGGCTGACTGAAGAACTTATCATGGAGTCAATGCACATGCTGGACCTGATGGGCATCCCTCATATGACTGCGCCGGCCGACGGGGAGGCACAGGCGAGCCAGATGGCGTTGCGCGGGGATGTCTGGGGCATTGCTTCGCAGGACTTCGACTCCCTGCTCTATGGCGCGCCGAGACTTATCAGAAATTTGAACCTTTCAGGCAGGCGGAAGCTGCCAGGAAGAAGGGAGTACAGGGATGTGGAGATTGAGTTGCTGGAGCTAGACCCAAACCTCAGGCGGCTCGGCATCACCAGGGAACAGCTGGTGGATATCGCCATAATGGTTGGTACAGACTTCAACGAAGGCATAAAAGGCGTCGGGGCCAAGAAGGGTCTTGCAGCCATCAAGATTTCTGGAGAGATAGAGCGGACACAGTTTGCGTCACTAATACCCGCGGAGACGCTGGGTCAGGTCAGGGAGACTTTCCTGAGACCGGAATTTTCAACTGACTACAGGCTCGACTGGAAGAGGCCGGACGAAGAAGGGCTCATCGAGTTCCTCTGCGAGGAGCATGAGTTCTCCAGGGAGAACCTTCTTGAGTCGCTGTCGTCAATAAAGGGAACAGGCATCTCTGGGCAGCAGTCCCTGGACCGCTGGGGCTGAACGATTGTTCCGCAGTCAGTGATTCTTCTGACTGTTTTTAAATACGATATCATTCTACTGCATAGCCAGACGGTGCCTTCGATGATAAAGAAAGCAGACGGTAACTACGACCCGCGGGTCGTGGAGAAGCAGGTTTCTGAATACTGGACAAAGAATGATGTCTACATGAGGCTGAAGAGCCTCCGCTCGGACGGGGAACGGGTTTTCTTCCTGGACGGCCCACCATACACCTCAGGCGACATTCACGTCGGCACCGCGCTGAACAAGCTGATCAAGGATTTCAGGATAAGATACTGGCGCATGAACGGATACAACGTCAGGGACCAGCCGGGGTGGGACATGCACGGTCTCCCAATAGAGGTCCAGGTCGAGAAGTCGTTCAATCTCAAGTCGAAGAAGGACATAGTCGAGAAAGTGGGCATAGATAAGTTTGTCCAGGAGTGCAAGAAGTTTGCACTCACTTACCTCAACAACATGACTGGCCAGTTCACCAGGCTGGGTGTCTGGATGGACTG
>JAJYOM010000116.1 GCA_021796175.1 Thermoplasmata archaeon | reverse complement strand
AGCGGCACAGTCAATTTCAAATCGTGACTTTAAAATCACCTGTAATCATCTTATAGACAGATACTCTTTTTGGGCTTCACTGTCCAGATAGTGAATCTCAAATCTCCTTTTGTACCTTTCGAGGATTGATATTGTGTACCTGCCAGCAAGAAGTACAAAGAGCAAATTACCGATACCGTCCAGCAGGTTCCATGGAACGCCAGCCACCATTATTGCAGGAAGAATTGATACATTTGCGTTGAGGCTGAGCCATGTGGCGAAATCAAGCGGTGTGCCGAACAGGAATCCCCAGATGAATGCATATGCGGCGAGTGCTTCTATTGAAATGTTAGGGAATCTCTTCCTCAGCAGGCTGCCGCTCCAGCCTGCGATCGCCCACATGAGCATCTGCCAGAATGTCCAGTACCCCTGACCGAGAAACATGTTTGAAACAGCCGGCGTCAGAATTCCGATCATTATTCCGGCATCCGGCCCAAAGACGTAACCAGTCACAATTATCAGGAAAGTGCATGGCTTGACGTTAGGTATCGGTATAACCAGCCTTGAAGCTGCAGACAGCGCACTGAGTGCACCGATTACAGCTACTTCCTTCGGACCGTGGAAGGTATACTCGTACCGCAGGACAAGTGACATGACGAGCAGCCCTGCAACGATCATTGAAAGGGAGGCATAGTACAGGCTGATGTCCAGGTGCCCGGAGCCAACATACCTGAGAACGCCCGGGCTCACTGTCACAGTGGCTGAAATCACAACAAGGATTAAGGAGACTGCAGCCGGTATGCGCCAGTATTTTGCCGTGTTCCAGCTACCTCCCTTTGAAAACATCTGTCACATCCTCGATTGCACTCCGGGCGAAAATTCATCGACTCTTCCATTTCTCACAACGAAGGTTCTGTCCGCCCAGTATGCTGCAAGCGATTTGTCATGGGTTGCTATAATGACACCGATGTGCTTCCGCGTGCACAGCTCCCTGATGAGCTGCATAAACCTGCTCTTCCTGATGTAATCCATTCCCCTGGTAGGTTCATCAAGAAGAAGGCACTGCCTGTTGCCGGAAACGACGCAAGCTATGGCTGACAGTTCCCTCTCCCCGCAGCTGAATTCCCTCGGGAATGCCCCCAGTTTCTCTTCAAGTCCCAGGTCACGTGCCGTTTCACGTAATTCACTCTCCTGCCGATCTGCCGGCATATTCAGTTGCTGAAGTGAGAAATGCAGTTCATCAAGCAGTGTGGGCTGAAACAGGTAGTTAAGCGGATTGTGCGAAAGGTAGCCGATCTTTTTTGAAATAACACTCGGGGGCATTGAGGAAATGTCCTGGCCGTCAATGACCACCTTTCCGCACTTTTTTGGAACGAAATTCATTATTGATTTGAGAAGTGTGGTCTTACCCGAACCATTCGCGCCAACCAGCGCGGCAATTTCTCCCTCACGTAAATTCAAATTCACTTCGTCGAGGACACTCTGCTCGCCATATCCAATGCTGAGGTCGGAGACCTCAATAAGCATCCCGCCGGGAGACGCATATCCGCCAACGTGATTTGGCCCGCCGTCGATTTGAATGCCTCTGGCGAGATACCAGTCCTTCATATCGTTGATGCCGCCGTCAACTGAAAACCGTCCGTCTTCCATGCCGATGAACCTGGAACAGTATCTCGCGCTTCTCGCTACTCTGTGTTCCGAAACCAGAACTGACATGTCCGCATCACAAGCCAGTTTACGGATGTATGAGAAGGCTGTCTCGGCGCCTTCCTCATCCAGCTGCGATGTTGGCTCATCAAGAAGAATGTAGGACGGCCTGGTCGCAAGCGTGGATGCAAGCGCAACGCGCTGTTTCTGGCCTGAAGAGAGTTCAAATATGCTCCTGTTGAGAAGGTTCGTGATGCCGAGCGAACCGGATATCGAATCGACAGCACTCTCAACCTCATACTCCTCGAGTCCCCTGTTTCTCAGTCCGAAGGCAATTTCCTCTGCAACACTGAGCATAAGTAACTGGTTCTCAGGATCCTGGAATACTGTTCCCACTCTGCCGGATAGTTCCTTTGGACTGAAAATCCTTGTGTCCATGCCATCCACAAACACCCTTCCAGACATAGTACCGCCATAGTAGTGTGGAATGAGTCCGTCAAGCGCCCTTAGCAGTGTGGTTTTACCGCATCCGGTCATACCGAAGAGCAGAGAGACACTGCCACCGCCGAATTCAGCGTTCTCAACATTTAGTGATGTGCTCTCACTCGAACTGTAGCTGAACTTCAGATCCCTTATCTGAATGATCGTACCGCCTCCTCAGGTATGGCACGAATGGAAATGTCAGCAGGACAAACAGCATTACGATCGGCAGCTGGACAGCATACTGTCCGGGCACGTAGTAGTTTGCCAATCCTATCCCGTAAAGGGAAAGTGTCACTGCAACGGCAACAGAAGTCGTGGATATGGCAATCTGAAGATAATCCGTGAATGAGAATACGTATTTCCTTCTCCTCCACCTGCTGGGAAAACCTCTAGTTTCCATCGCCTCCGCCACTGCGATTGCCCTGTCCATCGTGCTGTAAAGGAGCGGAAAAATCAGCGTGGCTGCAGATCTGGCGCGGCTCCTCAATTTTCCGTTTCTGAATGAAATACCCCTTGATTCAAATGACTGTATGACCTCCTCGCCCTCGTTTGCCAGCACAGGCATCAGCCTGGTCGCAACTAGCAGGGATGCAGCGGTGTTCTTTCCGAATTTGGATATCAGCGATAGTGTTGCATCTGGATTGACTGCAAGAAGTAGCAGGTTCAGGGATATGACAGAGCTTACAATTCGAAGAAACATCGAGAAGGAGAACAGAACTGGTGCCTGGGTAATTTTGAAGGTGTACAACCTGGCCACAACAGTTCCGCCTGGTGCCAGGAACAGCGAAATAGCGAGCAGGAAAAGCGAGAAAACAGTTATGTATTTAGCAAATGCAAGTGACTCCCTTAACACACCCGCAGTTGCAGCGAAAAGCAGGATCGAAAATAGAATTATAAGCTGAATGACTATGTTTGATAAAAGGACTGAAAGAAAAAAGAGAGCCAGGAACAGGACAATCCTTGTGGGCTCATTCAGCGCCGACAATCTGCTCTCTTTTGCACTGTAAAGGAACTTCATTGAGCAGGTTTCCTCCTTCTGTGGCGCACCAGCAGCAGCACGATGACGGCGGCCGCGACAGCAGGCAGCGCCGCATATTCCGCCAATGTGTATGCCGAAAAGCCGGCAGAGTGAAGACCGGTGCCAGATGACTGGTTAGATGACGATGAATTGACCTGTATGCTGCTGCTGTATACTGAAGTCGTTCCGGATGAATAAGAAACTGTCAGCGTGACATCATAAGTACCGTTATATCTGAAATGTTGGTCCGCCGTCTGTCCATACTCCACTGCGCCGTCGACGGACCATGTGTAATTGACAGGACCGGTTATATGGTTATTCAACTGTGCGGTCAGCGTCACATTACCTTCATGCTGCGAATAGTTGAAATCTGCAATCTGCAGCTGCTGAAACGCGTAGACGTGTCCGGAATCGTCGCCCCAGAAAACTGAAGTCCCGTTGAAATCTGGAGAAGAAAGCGAATAGTTTCCCGCGCCTGCTGTGAAGTTCCAAAGCTGTTCGCCGTTCAGCAGTCTCATTGATACCTGTGATTCATTGGAGTTTGTGGAATATGCGAGGTAGTTGCCGGCTACAATTGGCGAAGGAGAGGCGTACTGGCTGTTTACTCTCAGTTGCCAGATCATTTTGCCGTCAGCCGCATTGAGTTCGTAAAGATAGCCACCCGAGATGAAGATGACATAATTCTTTGTCAGAACAGTACTCGAAGGAGCACCGCCCGACTCACCAGCTGTAAAGTTCCATACGGTTGCGCCGTCTGTAGCATTTTCAAGGTGTACTGTCACATTGCCATAGTAATCCTCTGGTGCAGTCTTGACAGCTGTAACAAATACAAGCGCTCCATCCACTACCGATGGTGCGCCGCTGACGGTGCCTGTGTACGTGGAACTCCATTCGACCTTCCCGCTGGTGACATTAATGACTGAAAGCACGCTGTGGTTTCCAACGCCTGCGAACGAGTAGAGTTTAAAGTCCAGGTAAGATGGAGTGGAGTAGTAGCTGGCACCGGCCGTGTGCACTGACCAGTACAGACTGCCGTTGAAACTCAGGTAATCGATGCCCCCGCTGCAGTTGTTCAGGAAAAAACCTTCGGGTCCGATTACAGGTGAGCCTGTCAGACCATAAGGTGAGGATGTAAGATTACTGACTGTGTGCAGCACATCACCATTGCTTGCATTCAGTATGTAGAGTATGCCGTTCGTGCTCGGTATTATAATTTCACCATTGGCAACGAGTGGTGCGGCCAGTTCATAGTCCAGGCTACCGATCGATTGCTTCCAGAGCAGCATGCCGTAATAGTTGTAGGCGAGCACGGGAGAATCTCCGCCGGAACCATCAGCGACGAAGTAGACGCTGCCATTGCTGTCAACAGCCTGGGTGTCAACACCTCCGACGCCGGTGCCGGCACTCCATGAAATATGCCCGCTTGGCAGTGTCTGCGGCAAGTTGGACAGCAAGGGATTGTACCCTGTTCCGGCCGGACTGCCCCTGAATGAAGATGTGGGGAAAGGATCAGCGGGTGTCCCGGCAGGGACAGTATAGGGATTGTATGTCTGTGCGTTCAGAACGACATAACTCCATGCGATTGATGTGCTGCCGTTAAGTCCAATTGCATTTATGCCGACACCGCTCATTTCCCAGGATCCTGAAGTGTAGTTCCATATCCAGAGTATCCAGAACGGGCCAGTGGAAGTGGAGTTGCTGTTCCATTCGTTCCCCAGCGAATTCACAAACACCCCGTATGTACTGTTTGTGTAATTTATTGCCAGACCAAAGTAGTGAACTGCGGCAAGAGTAAGGTTGAAACCATCGTCAAGCGAGCCGGACGGGGAGTAGTACCAGTAATTTGTCCCATTCCCGAAGGACATCAGCACTGAATTGCTGCCGGCATTCACCGAGTGGAGTCCCGCTGAACTGCCGGGCATCGGACTCTGCCTTGAAGGCGACAGCGAATGCTGCACTGAAGCGCCAAGCATCATGACAGTCACAATCAGGATTGCGGAAATCAATTTATTTTTAATCATACCAGTCACAGTTGGATATATTATCCAACTCTAACTACGAGGTCCTATTTATCCATATCTGAGAATGTCAGAGCAGCGTCAGAGCAGCATGGTATGCGGCCTTTTCCGAATCAACCCGGGTCGGTCCCGAACCGATAATTGCCCCGTCCCCGTCCGTCGCTC
>JAJYOM010000115.1 GCA_021796175.1 Thermoplasmata archaeon | reverse complement strand
CATCTCGATGTATTCTGTTCCTGATGCATTACCTGTTCATCATTGTCGAATAACGCAGAGTTCCCCTCCTTTGCAAATTAAGATCGGAAGATATACTTAAAAAGGTTATGGCAAAAAGACAAAGCTGACCGACATAACACTGTCATACTATTTCCACAAATTCGTTCTGCCGGCGGCATAGACAGACAGCAAAGAAACTTTTCACATCCATGCCGGGAAGAGCCTCATATCGCAAAATATCCGGAAAGAGACCCGTCCTTTACAAGCTCTGAAGAAGCCGGACACAATTTCGCTTCAAATCAAATTTCATAGCAGTTTGAACCTGTTCTGACTTGAATGGGCAAGCTGAAATAGAAGGTTATTGTCTCTTCCCGCTGTACATGAGAGTGGCAGTGCTTCTTGAGGAAAGATGCCAGTCAAAGAGATGCAATCAGGAGTGCATCACATTCTGTCCTGTAGTCAGGGCCGGAACAGATTGCATCGAGATGGGTGAGAAGGGAAAGCCCGTCATTTACGAGAATCTGTGCATCGGGTGCGGCATATGTGTCAACAAATGCCCGTTTGATGCGCTCAGGATCGAGGGGTTGCCAGAGGAACTCGGGGAGGAACTGGTGCACCAGTACGGAATGAATTCGTTCCGGTTATACAGGCTTCCGTCCCCTGAAAAGAACTCAGTGGTTGGCATTCTGGGTGGAAATGGAATAGGGAAGACAACTGCGCTCTCCATACTGAGCGGGACCACAATCCCCAACCTTGGGGTATATGACGGCAGGGCGGACAGGGACTCTGTGATCGAACATTTCCGCGGGACTGGACTCAGGGACTATTTCCATGACCTTTATGATGGGAAGCTGAAGATTGCTGTGAAGCCGCAGTATGTCGACAGCATACCCATAGCGTTCAAAGGAGTTGCCCGCGACCTGATCGCAAAGGTAGATGAAAGGGGGATAATCAGGGAGATGTCCGAAGAACTTGGACTCGGCAATGCGCTGTCCAAGAAGATGTCAGAACTCTCGGGCGGCGAACTGCAGAAGGTGGCCATAGCCGCCACTCTCTGCAAGGACGCGGACGTCTACCTTATAGACGAGCCCTCGTCATACCTCGACATAAGGGAAAGACTTCGCATGGCCTCCATCATAAGGAGGGAAAGCAACAGCGGCATGTTTATGGTTGTTGAGCACGACCTTGCAATATTCGACTACATTTCAGACACGGTCAACATATTCTACGGTGTATACGGAGCCTATGGGGTTGCCTCCAACGCGATGGGTGCAAGGATTGCAATAAACTCCTACCTTGACGGCAGAATAAAAGAGGAGAACATAAGGTTCAGGAATCATGCGATAGAGTTCCAGCGCAGACCGCCTGAAAGACATGCTTCAGAAGTTCCGCTGATAACATACGGGAGCCTGACAAAGAAATATGATCAGTTCTCTCTCTCGGTCCAGGCGGGTGGCGTAATGCGAAGCGAAGTAGTCGGCATACTCGGGCCAAACGCCACAGGGAAGACCACATTCATCAAGATGCTTGCCGGGGTTGAGATCCCCACATCAGGAGTCGTGGACGGGAAGGCTACTGTCAGCTACAAGCCGCAGTACATCAACTCTGAAAGTGAGCTCACGGTGGCAGAGATGATAGTGCAGGAGACCGGCACGCGTATGACTCAGGCCTTCTACCAGACGGAGGTTTTCGAGCCCTTGGAGCTCAAGTTCGTGATGGACAAAAAGCTCAACGCACTTTCTGGCGGCGAACTGCAGAGGGTGGCAATTGCGCTCTGCCTGCTGCGGGATGCTGACCTGTACTTAATCGATGAGCCGTCAGCCTACCTAGATTCGGTGCAGCGCATGAATGCTTCGAAGGTCATAAGGAGGGTGATGGAGAACGGGAAGAAATCAGCCTTCGTTGTTGAGCATGACATCTATTTCGTTGACCTTGTTGCTGACAGGCTGATGGTGTTTTCCGGTGAGCAGGGAAGGAGCGGCAGCGCCTCCCCTCCGCTCAGCATGAGAGACGGCATGAACAGTTTCCTCAGGATGCTCGACATTACATTCAGGAGAGATGGCAGTTCACACAGGCCAAGGATAAACAAAAAAGACTCGCGCCTGGACAGGGAACAGAGAAACAGCGGCAATTACTACTACGAGGAGTAGCGAGCCCCTACCTCGGCTCAGGCAGCCTGACTGATCTGCTGCCGGACTCTGAGGCGTACCCGCTTCCCCAGTAGATAAGCGGCAGCTCATCGTTAAAATGGGCTATTCCTGTGACGTGACATACGAGAAGCAAGTGGTCTGCTGCGGGGAACATTTCAGACACATCGACTTCCAATGCAGAAATGGAGCCGTCGATTATCGGCTGACCGTTTCCTCCAAGATGGTGTTTGCCGCTGCTGAATTTCTCAGCCGTGCTGTCCCTCTTCGCAAAAAGTTCGGAAACATCACGCTGCCCGCTCGACAGGAATGATATTGCTGCCTTCCTGGACTCGCCGATTAGCATTGTCGATTCTGCATCCTTCTGCATTGAAAGAACAATTGAGGGCGGACTGAGCGAGAGTGAGAAGAGTGCGTTTGCAGTCATGCCGGCCAAACGCCCCCTGTGCGCAGTGGCAATGACAGCTACACCTGTGGCAAACCTCGAAATAGCCTTCTTGTACTCCTCAACTTCGACAGCCATCGACGCGAACGCTAAAGGCTCGGCGCTTATAAAGTTGACCGGAGGCTGCAGGTAGGCAGCCGGTGCTGCCTATTCATGCGCGGCCCTTCTCCTGCTCAGCCCAACGACAATTGCTGCGATCAGGCCGAGGACCACAATCCCCGCGCCTATCAGTGTATACAGATGTTCGGATGCAAGCAATGAAGTGATCTGCGCGGACAGCTCATAGCCCAGCGTCATGAGTATCAGCACAAATGCGGCACTACCTATCAGGGTGAAGACAAAGAATTTCCTGTAGGGCATCACAGCGACGCCTGCGGGAAGGGACACGTATGTCCTCACAAGCGGTATTACCCTGCCGAACATGACTGCAGCTTCCCCGTGCCTGGTGAAAAATACGTCGCCCCTGATTATCTCCTTCTCACGTATAAGCACATATTTCCCGTACCTCTCTAGGAATTTCCGCCCCCCGTATTTGCCGATCATCCATGAGAGGGTTGAACCTATCATGGAGGCCAACAGTGCGACAATCACAACCAGCCAGAAATCAAACTTTCCCTGGAATGCAAGGACGCCCGCAAGTGTCATAATCGCTTCGCTTCCGAGAGGAACCATGAGGCTGTCGAGTGTCATCAGATAGAATATGCCCATGTAGCCAAGAGAAAGAAGAGCAGACTCCGTGACATTGAACAGTATGCCTCCTGCGCTCATTGTCGGTCCGATAATGATCCTGTAGTTAAAGCTATCCCAGGGCCAAATCAGGAAATGAGACTGGCAGCGGCGCCATGCCCGGCTATCCTGAGCTGGCCAGGCGGTTTCGCGCTGAAGAGGACAGCATTGTCCCCTTCCAGAGCAACTGCCTCCTCTGCTTCGATATCAACTGTTTCTCCGACTGCAATCACCCTTGCCTGCTTGCACTGGAGGCCAACATTCAGGTGTATTACCCTCCCCGCCTCAAATGGGTCCTTGAAAAAGTTCTCCCTTTTCAGTGAGATGCTGATGTTTTTCGCAGTTCCATATCTCATATTATTCGTAATCACTGTCCCGCGGGGTAGATCGTCAGGCGTCAGTCCCTTGAGAGCGAAACCGACCCTGCTTCCCGCCGGGGCTTCCTTCTGGTCAACATCGAATATCTGGATTGTTCTCACTAGCCCCTCCCTGCCTGTTGGCATCGCCACCACTTTGTCATGGACTCTCGCGGTCCCGTACCTGACAATGCCGAGGCATACTGTGCCGACCCCCTTGACGTCAAATGCGTGATCCACATCCACCCTCCAGTTCTCCCTGTCGGGATCTCTGCTGGCATTGTATGATGTCAGATTTTCCCACAGCTCCCGTTCCGTGTTGTCCCCTCTGGCAACGAATTTCCAGCCGGGAGTCCTCTGGCTGATCAGCCTGAGCAGTTTGTTCCCGAGATCCTCGTCCGCCACCACAATACCGGGTCGGGAATAGCTGCCTATTGCGACTATTTCCTCGCCGACTATGCTGTCTGCTGCCTCCGGAAAGAAGACTACAGTATCGGCCATCGACAGAGACTGCAGGAGAGGTTGAATCCGTTCCGGATACGTCCGCGGGATGGCTATGCTTACGGCGACGTCTCCTTCCCTCTTGTCATGTAGCGCAATGTCGCTTTCAGTCCCCTTCTTGGCGAGCCGTGACGCGATGGCGTCCATCGTGTCGAACGAACTGCCTATAAATGAAACATTGACGCTCTTCACTTGAATCACCGGTTGCCTGTCTGGCAACATATGAAATAAGGACAGGACCATAAAACTATCCGCGTAACGGTGGATGGAAAGTGCGCATGAAGAAATTTGACCTCAGGGACATTCTGAACAGACTCAAATGGGATGAGCAGGGCGGGCTTGAGGGAGTCCGCATATATTACCTGTCCAGAGGTGCCGAGGGAAATGAGGATGTGCTGTATGGCCGCGAAATAGTCAGCATCGGGGCATCGGGGATACAAACAGCTGCCAGGCTTGTTCCGTATCACAGGATACGCAGAATTGTGTCGGCCGGGACGATCCTCTTTGAAAGGGACTAGCTTTTCGGTTCGTTGCAGCTGGGACAGGAATGCATGAATGCGGGGTATGAGGCACCGCACTTCTTGCACTTCACCATCTCAGTGTGCTGCTTTGCTGCGGCCGGGACAGAATACTGCTGCGCCTGCTTTGCAGGTGTCTGCGGTGGCGGTATGGCGGTCTTCGCTTCGGGCGAACCCTGTGTCCCCTGTATGCCGCCTCCCGTCTCCTGCGGTATCTCCTTGACAGATGTTGTATGCTTGTTCAAATCCCGCAGGCTCATTGCAGCCGCTATGAGCATTATTCCGGGTATGAGGCCGAACAGGATTGACAGAACCCCCCAGAGCACCGCCCTCTCCTCGGCAACAACGAATTTGCCAGCGTCCAGCTGATTCGAGATATGGAGCCTTATGAATACCAGCTCCAGCACTGAAACCAGGACAATGGCTATGAAATACAGTGCAAATGCGAAGAATGCGGACGCCACAGACGAGGCACCGGGGTTGACCAGCACATATGCCGGCGCCGAATACTTGAAATAGTAATAGAACAGCAGTATAGTAAGGAAAACAGAGATCGGTATCTCGATAAAAGCGACTATCTGCGCCCAGAATACATGACTTCTGGCTTCCTTCGCCTGTGGCGGGAGCCAT
>JAJYOM010000114.1 GCA_021796175.1 Thermoplasmata archaeon | reverse complement strand
ACTGCCGGCCCGGACTCTTCGAACACAAAGAGAGGGATTGCACCATTCCTTTCCGCCCTTTCGACCTTCTTCCTCCTTTTATCCAGCTGATACTTCGTCGCCACCTCCACTTCCACATAGAATTTGATGGAAGCGATGGAGCCGGATGTTTTCATCATGAGGTCCGGTTCTTCCCTGCCCAGGCGCTGGCGGGGTATGTATGTAAGAAAGTGCATGGAGTCGAAATAGTCCTTCAGTGCAAGAACCATAGAACGATGCTTTTCATCACCTGCGAGGATTCCGCCCTGCAATCTGTACATTTCCTGCTGACCCTGGACAGTCAGCTTCAGGTGCGCCTTTTGCACGAGACCCGTTGATCTTGCCCTCTCCACAAGAATGGACAGTTCGGAAATGCTGTAGTTCAGCATCGAAAGGGCTCCTGTTTCCTCAAGTCCGCTCAATGACTGCTTGCCAAGCACCATGGCCATCTTTACCAGCTGCAGTACATCGAACAGCTGTCCCTCCATCGAAGCGAGAATGGAGGGTGTGGCATCATCGTCCGTCGAATAGCTCTCCCTGGCAAGCCGTATGAGGCTTTCCCTCAGATCGTCTCCGCCCTGCAATGGCTCTGTTACCAGGTGAGCTACCTCGCCGGAGAGGTTTGCAAGCAAATTGAATGGCTTGAGAGAGTTTATTTCGGTATCGCTCACGCCGCCGATCAGCGGTGCTGCAAGTCCTGAATCGGTCTCGCCGAGCCTTAATGCAACCCTGTTGGGGAAGTTTGAACCCATTGAGCTGAGCGATTTCGAGCTGAAAAACGACGGGCTCTGAGTGGCGAAGACAACACTGACACCAAATTTCCTGCCCTGCGAGGCTATTTCCTCTATGATGGATGAAGGGTAGCGTTGCGCTTCGTCAATGACAATTGTAGCACGTCCCCTGGCAGATGAAGCCGAGAGCCAGAACATGCCAAGCACCACCGAACCTATGAGGGTGGATGCCTCATTTCCTATCCTGTTTCCCTCCAGATCGAGAAAGAGTGATTTGCCGCTCCTGATAAGCTGCTGAAGATCAAGGTTGTTCTTGCGCCTGCAGAGCATTGACCTGGCGCTGTCATCCAATGCAATGAGACCAATCTTGTTCCTCGCCGACATCCACCATTCTGACCTCACGGCGGGAAGGACCCTGGTCAGAAACTGCTTGTCTGATGCATCCTGTGTGGAATCGGCGAGTTCGTGAGCGCTGAACGGATTGTCGATGACTTCTAGAACATCGATGAAATTGGATTCTGGAATGGGTGCAATGGGTCTGAGGACGCCAGTCAAAAGGAAATTCACTCTGGGTCCCCAGAACTCCTCGCTGAAAGTAAGCTTCACCACGTGTATGATTGAATCAGAAATCAGTGAAACCATTTTCCTGCTGTTTGTCAATTTTCTGAATACGTCAACAGGGTTCAGGCCGATTGCCGACTCTATCGGATCTGCATATACAACTCTGTCATGGGCTGCAGTCGGTCCGAGAGCCGCGAGTGCTCTCCTTACAAGATCACCGTGAGGGTCCAGGACCAGAACGGACCTTCCATTTTTGACAAGAGAAGCTACGACCCTTGCAAGATATGTCGTCTTGCCCTCACCAGTCGCTCCGAGGACTATCTGACTGCCGGAGAAGAAGGCGTCATTCACGTGAAATGACGTCAGGCCCGAGGGCGTGGAAAGTGATACGCCTTCTATTTCGTATGGTCCGCTGAGAAAAGGGACGTGCCTTCTGGACACAACAGTTGTCCTTTCACTCAGGTGATTGAATGAAGGAATCAGTGTATCGACAGTTTCAAGCGGGCAGAGAGAGAAACGGTGCTTTGCCTTCCATGAGCTGCTCAGCTTCCAGAACTTCCTGTGTGCTGCTACGGGGAATATCTCCTTCAGCCGCTGCTCAGGGCCGGAGAAGAGGATTGAAAACGAAAGAAATGTCTTGCCTGCGGTTGCCTCTCTGAATTTCAGCCTCCTGAGGGGTCTGACGCTGAGAACAGCCCTGAGCTTCTCTCCTCCCCTGAGTGTGAGAAAGGTTGATTTCAGCACATCTGAAACCCTGAGGTTTCTGCCAGAAACCGTTTTCTTCAGGCTCAGTGCTGTAACATATCCTGAGGATTTGAGAACATCCATACTCCTGACGACATTATTGTATTCGTTGCTTGCCACCGAATATTCGAGCAGACCAAGCATCTCGCTGGAAGAGGAGACCACTATCTGAATTGGTCCGGAAGCCTCCCTTTCTATAAGCAGCTGGAACGGAAACGTCCCCCCTGAAATTCTGTCAACAAGGGTGGAAGGGAGCAAATCTGTGGTTTCGGGCAGTTCGAGTTGATAGAACTTTGTCTCAACCATGGATCACTGTCACCTTCAGCCCACCGCTCTCCCGGTGAGCAATTCAGTGGTTTTTAATTTTATCTCACGGATATCATTAATTGATGCAATATGTTAATGCACCTGCTTCCCTGCAATGCGGAGATTTTTCAACAAATGAGATGAAAACCGGTCTGAGCACTGTGACCGGCGTCGTATCTGCAAGAGTTTATGGAAAGTTGCAGGCCTCAGTCCCTGATCTCCTTTTCCGCCATGTAATATGTCAAAAGCACCATCAGCGCGGTGAGCAATGCCAGCCCTGCCAGCCACTGGCCGATGCTGGTCCACTGCGAAGCTGTAAGCGAGCCGTTCAGTATCACTGTCCGGATGGATTCCGCAGACCAGGATACCGGGTTGTACTTTGCCACAGCTCCGATCCATCCCGCCATGAGATCCGTGGGAAACATAGCATAGCTCATGAACAGGAGCGGGAGGTTAACCAGGTTCACTATGCCGAATATTGTGTTCATTTCCCGCATCCTGATGGCTATCACGCTGAACATGGAAGAAAAAATCAACGACACCAGAATTATGGCGGTCAGTATTACCAGCACATCGACAATGGAGAAGCCTGCGGGCACCTTCAGCCCGTTCGGCAGGACGAGCGCGGCAATAACGAGTATTGCAGCCTGGACGAGTATCCTCAGCATCGCCGAGAAAATCCTTGAAAAGACAATGGAACTGCGTGATATAGGGGAAGAGAGGAACCTTCCCATTGGACCTAGTCTGCGGTCGAATATGATGTTCGTCCCGGTGAACATGCCTGTAAACAGCGCGGTGATGGTAAGAACGCCGCCAACAATGTAAGTTATGTAGGTGCTGCCGGCGGGGATAACGCCCGGTATGTCGGACAGCTTCGACAAAGCGCTGCCAAACAGCGCTATCCAGAAAAATGGCTGGATAAGACCGGTGAAGAAGAAGACAGGATTCCTGTACCACTTCTTCAGATCCCTGAGCATTAGTGGCCAGAGACCGCTCATTACCTCCTCGCCCTCCTCATGTTTATCATTGTCTTGAACCCGTCAGCGGCTCCTTCCTCCCTCAGGCTCCTTCCGGTGTAACGGAGGAAGACCTCGTCAAGCGAGGGTTTCTGAACCGTGAGCGTCGTGAGGCTTATTCCCTTCTGGAAGACAAATGCCATCAGACTTGGCAATGCGATATCCGCATTCGCCACCCGCAGCTTCATTGTGCCCTGCGCTGAAGGCAGGACCTCTAGCACTCCCGGAAAGGATTTGATAACATCGCCAGCCTTGCTATCGCGAAACCCCAGCGTAATTATGTCGCCATTGAGTGAAGCTTTCAGCTCTGACGGAGTGCCTGTCACAATTATCTTACCATGGTCAACAATGGATACCCTGTCGGCCAGCGCATCCACTTCCTCAAGGTAATGACTCGTAAGAATAATCGTCATGTTGAATTGCTTCTTCAGCCCTTTTATGTAATCCCACATGACTGTTCTTGTCTGGACATCCAGACCAAGAGTCGGCTCATCCAGAAAGAGGACCTTCGGCTCATTGATGAGACCTATTATCAGCTCCAGTCGCTTCCGCATACCGCCTGAATACTCCCTCACATGTTTTTCAGCGGCATCCGTGAGATCCACCATCTGCAGGAGTCTGTTGGCCCTTTCCACGGCAATCTTCTTCGGCACATCATAGAAACTGGCAACCATGAGCAGATTCTCCATTCCGCTGAAATCCTCATCTGCAGTCATATCCTGCGGGACAACACCAATGATCCTTCTGATATTGATGGAATGCCTGTTGATGTCGTGTCCGGCAACTGATGCATCACCGGAAGTGGAACTCAGTCTGGTTGTGAGCATATTGATTGTTGTTGTCTTGCCGGCCCCGTTTGGACCGAGCAGCCCGTATACCTCACCTTCATCAATCGTGAAGCTGATAGAATCAACTGCAGGCCTGGTTTCGCCCTTGTAGACCTTCGTAAGATTCCTGGCATCGATTATGTGCTTTAACTGTGCAGCAGTAATTCCAGACATTCCCTCATAACCTGCTTTAGTGGTAACCGTAGACGACGCTTGACGGTCTCCTGACAACCGATGAAGCAATTCCTATATCAGCTCTAGGACGGCCGCTTAGCAACAAACACTCTTGACAGCGGATGATTCATGAGACGTCGTTTCACCAGTCGCACATATTATCACACCTTGTGATACTGGCCAGTCGGTGAGAAACAAAGCGAGAGCGCAGAAGAAACGAGTTCTTGGCCCTGTTACTTCTTCTCAGCAACTGTAAGCCAAAGGCAGGAAGATGAGTTTAGAACCGACCAGCGTGATTAACTCCGGTGCTGACATATGTCCCCAGACGGAATCGGCAGCTTCCGGATGCGAATAAAATCAAGGAATATAGAGGGACGAATAAGAAGGACGGTATCATCATTCATACAATTCGGGGAAGGCAAGCGGCCCGGGAGACAGAGATGCGACCCTAACCCCCGGCGCCAGTGAAACACCGGTGTCTGCATGGACTGCCGCAGGACACGGCAAGGGGGTCACGGGACTGAAGTGAAGGAAGTCTGCAAAAACAGAGAATTGATGTTAAGCCTTCTCTTAACACAGATTCCGGCACCTTTACAATTCGATGCGAAAAGCTGCGTTCATGACCAAAGTTGGAAACAGGCGCCCATGTCTGCTACCTTCCCATTATCTCAGTGATGTAAGATTCAACGAATACTTCGTTAAGTGCTCTTGGAATCTTATCGGAAAATACGCGCTCCGCGTACCATTTTGAACCGAACTGTACAAGGGCCATCAGCACGGGTAGTGCGTCCCTGCCCTTGTCGGTAAGATCCCAGACAGAATAAGCGCTGCCCCGTTCGACACTCTTGATGAATCCCTCTTCTTCCAGTTCCTTTAGCCGAATGGACAGCACGCGCCTGGTCAGACCGGGTGTGACCCTGAGCATCTCGCAGAATCTCCTGGCCCTGTATAATCCGATGTTTCTGAGAATTAGCAAAGCCCACTTGCGTCCCAGAATTCCAAGACTGGCCTGCACCGGGCAGTTCTGAAAGTCAACTATCAACTGCTC
>JAJYOM010000113.1 GCA_021796175.1 Thermoplasmata archaeon | reverse complement strand
CGCCGAGAAGTACGCCGAGGAACATGTCAATGCCGAAGTTGAATACTGCCAGTATAGTTGCGGCGGTCCTTGTCTTCTTCAGCTTGCTGATCGAAAACTCGAGACCTACGAAAAACAGCAGCAGTATCAGTCCCATCCTTGCGAAATAGCTTATCAGCTCTGTGTTCTGTATCATGCCGTCGTATGTATGGCCGAAGAGAGTGATGCTTATGTACGGCCCTATCAGGGCGCCGACTGCGATGTATCCCAGTATCACAGACTGGCCCAGTTTTGCAGCCAGCCCTGCCCCTATGAATGCAAGAAGCATGATTATGCCGAACTGGAAGAACAGTACTGTTTCGGATATCAGGATAGGCAGCCCCCGCAGTCGCGCGGGATTGCGGAGCCACCGTCCGGTAATGAATGAAGAAGGCAGAGCAAGTGCATCCCGTCCGCTCTAATGCAGCTAATCTTACTTAAGTGTTACCTATCACGCTGACAATTGTCTGACAGCATAATGCTGGCCGTGGCATGCGGAAGGGGAAAGGCAGGCGGCGGTGTGAATGATTAAATGTCCAGCGGCAATTCTAGCAGCGGGGTGCTTCCCTGAACAGGCCATTGATTACAGTGAACTGCGCGGCGTCAATAGATGGAAAATTATCCACAGCCGGAAGGAGCAGGGTCAGGATCTCAGACGGCAAGGACATGGAAAGAGTGTCATATGCAAGGACAGCACATGACGCCATAGCTGTCGGCATTGGAACAATCCTTGCCGATGATCCGTCACTTACCGGAGCTCTGCCCGGTAAACTCAGGCGCAGTGTTGCCAGGGTTGTATTCGATTCGAAAGGCAGAACACCGGAGGCATCCAGGGTGCTGCACGGAACGGGAACGACTTACATAGTGACCACAGCGGAGTGCAGAAGGCAGATCGGGAAAGCGACAATGATACGGTGCGGAAAGAAGAAAGTGGACATGATGCTGGCCCTGGATGCGCTGTACGGGAAGGGCATAAGGTCAATGCTCGTCGAAGGGGGTGGTGAGATCATATTTGAACTCGCCAGACTGGGACTGATCGACAGGATGACTGTCTACACCGCACCGGTACTCATTGGCGGAAGGGATGCACCGACGATTGCAGACGGTGATGGCTTCGTCAGTGAAAAGGAGTTCGCAAAGTTCAGGCTGGTTGCAGTGAAGGCATGGGGGGAAGGAGTACTTTCGGAGTATGAGAGGTTGACAGGTTGAATTGTGACGGCAGTCCGGAAGGTGCAGCTGCCGGCGAGAGGGCAAAGAGGTTCGTGGCAGACAACATGCTGGGCAGACTTGCCAGGTGGCTCAGGATGATGGGTTACGACACACTGTATGTGAAATCCGGGGATGACCGTGAGATTGCAGACATTTCCGCGAGGGAAGGACGTGTTCTGCTCACAAGGGACAGGCAGCTGACGCTCAGGAAAGGTGTGATTGCGCTCTACATCGGGGAGGTGGATCTGGAGAAGCAGCTGGAGCATGTGGCCAGAGAGTTTTCGCTCAGCTTCAGGGAGAAGGAGATGCGATGCAGTGATTGCAATGGCGTTCTGAGGGACGCAGCACCTGACGAGGTGAGGAGTCACGTTCCGGATGGCGTGCTCGGCAGGAACGATCGCTTCTGCATTTGCACCTCATGCTCAAAGATATACTGGAGGGGTTCGCACTGGAACAGGATAGCGGATGTAGCTTCAAGATGCTGTCCATGAGCAGTCAGTAAACTACAATAGCACCGTAATGCAGTCTGGAATCAAGCAATGAGATTTTCAGTCCGGACAGGGGCAGGAGGCGAATGCAGGGAATGAGCGCAAGGACATACTTTTACGGCGCGCTGATTCTCCTCGCATCTGCCGCTGCACTGATTGCGGCAGGTGTGGCCTACGGGCAGCTGCATATCGGCTTCTTACTGATAATACCGGTTATCTACGGCAGCGGTATTGCGGGAATAGCCGCAGCACTTCTCGTGTTCATGTCATTTGTTCTCTTCGCCCTGTCCTCCATACACGGCACGGGAAAGTATGAGCAGGGAACACAGCAGCCGGGCGGATATTCGGCGCCCGTTCAGGCGCCAGATACAGGGAGGAAGTTCGGCGGCATTGTCTTCATCGGGCCAATTCCGATAATCTTCGGCAGCGACAGGAAAACAACCGGATACATGCTCGCTGCCGCCATCATAATACTGGTTCTACTTCTCGCCGCCTTTGCCATCGGTTTTATCTGAAATGAGCAGGAATGCCGCTTCCTCCAGTGACATGCCGCCGGCTCTTGCCCTCTCCCTGATCATGCTTATTGCCTCAACGTAGTCGGAGAAGGAGAGCCTCTTTTTCCTTATCTGCTTCCCGAGAGTCCTCTCGAATGTTTCGTCCTTTCTCCTGTTCTTCAGAGCAGCGGCTATGGCGGTCGCTACTTCCTTCTTGATTTCCATTCGGCAACCTTCCTGAGGAAATTCCTGAAAATTTCAACACCATGCTCTGTCTCGTCTACTTCAGGATGGAACTGCAGGCTGTATATTGGCCTGTCCTCCGACATCATGGCCTCCACAGGGCAGTCGCTTGTTTCAGCCAGCACCCTGAAGCCCGGCGGAACCTCCTTGACTTCGTCATTGTGCGATTCCCACACCCTGAATTTTCCGGGCAGCCCTTCAAGTACTCCCTCTGGCGAAGAAACGAACAGCTCCGCCTTGCCGAATTCGGAGCTGCTTCCCTTTCCCGTCCTGCCGCCAAAATGATGGGCTATGAAATGGTGACCAACGCAGATGCCAAGCACCGGACCGTCAATATTGTCAAGATAGAGGGAGGAAAGACCCATCTTCTCCGGCTCGATACCCACGCTGGGCGAACCGCCGCTGAGTACAATGCCGTCGGCATCAGACAGAGTGGAGAGCGGTGCATCATTCGGCACGATGCTGACGACTGCGCCAAGATCCCTTATGACTCTGTATTCACGGTGTGTCCACTGCCCCCCATTGTCAATCACATAGATCCTCAAACCCGAAAAATCATCTTCGGCCATCTTTGGATTTGCATCCCCCACTCCACTAATTAAACTTGTCACTGATGGCAGTGCATGGTGATGCGGAACATGTCATTGATTATACTGGCACTTCCCGGACGCCTGAAAAGACAAGGCTGAAGTATACCCTATAGCAATTAACCGTGAGTAGTGGTGTACTTGCCCGAAGACATTATCACAAAGCTCAGCAGGGAATCAGGCAAACTGGTTGACACGGAAGGGCTTTTCATACAGGCGATGCAGGATATCGTCAAGGACGAGATCAAGAAGAAGGTCTACTCCAGGATCGATCGCGATCCCAAACTGCAGGAGCAGATCAGAATTGCGGTGGAGGATCTCATTGAAGCCAGGATAAAGGAGACATATGCGCTTATGAGACTCGGAAAGATTGCAGCGAGGGTTGGCCTGGAACTGATACCCGGCGATCTGAAGGAGGATGTCGCGAAGGAGTTCACATCCATTCTGGAAAGGGAAATAACAGAGATATTCCAGAAAATATCATAGGCAACTTCCAGTCTGTGGACAGCCACGGCTGATTGTGCATCATTTTATTAGTTGTCAACTGATGGAAGTATCGGTGGCCTGGAGAAGGGCCCAAAAGGTGAACAAATGAACAGGGAACTTGCCGACAGGGGAAGGAAGAGAATAGAGTGGGCAAGGGCACACATGAAGGTTCTGGAAAGGGCCTCATCGGAGTTGAAGAGGAATGGAAAACTCAAGGGCAGGAGGATTGGAATGGCCCTTCACGTGGAGGCAAAAACTGCCTGCCTGGCGCTCGCGCTCAGAGACGCGGGTGCAGAGGTGAGGCTGTCGAGCTGCAATCCACTTTCCACAGATGACTCTGTCAGCGAGGCACTCAACCTGCACTATGAACTGCCGACATTTGCAAGGAAAGGCGAGACGGCAGAGGAATATTACAGCAACCTTGGAAGCGTCCTGGACATAAAGCCAGACATAGTGATTGACGATGGAGCGGACCTGATAACCCTTCTCCACATGGAAAGAAAGGACCTCATCTCGGGCGTCATAGGTGGAAACGAGGAGACAACCACAGGAGTTCTCAGGTTGAGGTCAATGGAGGCTGAAGGCAAGCTGCTTTTCCCCGTTATTGCTGTCAATGATTCGTACATGAAATATCTGTTCGACAACAGGTACGGCACCGGACAGTCGACGCTTGACGGCATAATGACAGCGACCAATCTGCTGCTTGCAGGCAAGAGAATAGTTGTGGCAGGATATGGATGGTGCGGAAGGGGTATTGCAGCGAAGGCAAAGGGAATGGGGGGCGTTGTCACAGTCACTGAAGTTGATCCTGTAAAGGCAATTGAGGCAGTTATGGATGGCTTTACAGTAGGAAGGATGGAGGATGTGATTGGCGATGCGGATTTCGTCATCACTGCAACAGGCGACAGGGATATAGTCACATACGATACGGCACTCATGGCGAAGGAGGGGTGTGTCATGTCGAACGCAGGTCACTTCAACCTTGAGATAGATGTTGAGGACATCAGACGCAGGTCAAAGGTCAGGAGTGTCAGGGAATATGTTGAAGAGTTTACACTCGGAAATGGAAAGCACATCTACATACTTGCTGATGGAAGACTGGTCAACCTGGCCGCGGGGCAGGGCCATCCGGCTGAGATCATGGACATGAGTTTCACGATGCAGGCACTTGGCGCGGAGTACCTCGCCTCCGAAGGAAGCAAACTGAAACCGGGAGTCCATCTTCTGCCAAGGAAGCTCGACACCGACATTGCCTGGATGAAGCTCGGGACGATGGGAGTCACCATCGACACGCTCACAGATTTGCAGAAGAAGTACCTTGCCTCCTGGAATGTTGGGACATGAAAGGGTGGAAAAGGCTCTCCGGGAAGAGGAGGGAGAGCAACTTCCTCGGTGTTCTGGGCCATATCAATGTGGATGTTGTCTATGAACTGAGCAAATTCCCGGTCAGGGGGCGGTCCATCAACACCGGAAAGGTGAAAGAGCTGTTCGGTGGAACCGCGGGCAACATTGCACTCCATTCCTCCGCTCTGGGAGTGAGTACTGCCATTGGTTGCTATGTGGGCGGTGATTTCAGCAGGAAATTCGGGAAGATGCTGCTCGACTCGGGAATCGACTGCTACGATGTCATTGTGGTGAATGATGAAAGGACGCCGAGGTGCCACATTTTCAACACACCCGACGGTGAGCAGACATACATTATTGAACAGGGGGCAATGGCAAGCAGCAGGGATCTGCCGTTATGGGACGGTGTGGTGAAAAGCAGCAGCATTGTGCATGTGGCTACAGGGGACCCGGACAGATACATAACTGCACTGGGAGACAGGGATTACTCATTCGATCCCGGTCAGGAGATCAGCTACAGATACACTGCGGCCAGGTTCAGGAGAATGCTTGACGGTGCAAACCTGTTCAATAATGT
>JAJYOM010000112.1 GCA_021796175.1 Thermoplasmata archaeon | reverse complement strand
GTCTTTGCCGCCGCTCCAGGAAAGAAGAATATTCTCCATCTGCCTAATTTCCTGTCTGTGAAACACAATTGCTCTTTAAAGCACATTTGCATGATTTCACAGACTGTTACTACCCATATGTGGCAGTATGCAGGTGTCGGGATTTGAACCCGACTTGTTGGCTTTCGTCCGTGGGATGGAAGGCCAAAATCCTAACCAGACTAGATTACACCTGCTCCCAGGTCAATTTCCCGGGCCAGTACGTTGTTTATTATTCACCGTTTCTCGTAAGATGAGAGTCGCCCTCATTAATTTTCCCTTTTTATGCGCTGCGGAGGAAACGAACCAATTGCCTCACTGACTTTCATATGCGCAAATGTGTGTTAACTGCCTACAGTTAAAGCTGGTGAGTTGCAGTCACGACTCATTTTCTGTTCAGGCACGCTGAAATGAAGTTGAAGTTTTCGCATGTTTCAAGGGTACGCTCCTTAACCGACAGCCCCGCGTGGCCACCACTGGGATTCACCCTCAGGTACACCTCCGGGTTCAGCCGGCTCAGTCTCATGTGGAACTTGATCGCATGAGCCGGATGGACTCTGTCATCCTTGAGCCTGCTGTAGAGTAGAACAGCTGGATAACTGGTGTTTTTGATATTGTGGTACGGTGAGTATTCGGAAAGGAATTTGGCATCATCCGGATTGTCCGGGTTGCCGTATTCCGTGGTCCAGTACTTTCCCACCGACATCAGGTGGAACCTCAACATGTCAAGAACAGGGACGCCTATCAGCGCTCCATTCAGCAGTTCGGGCCTCTGAGTGAGTACTGAACCTACAAGCAGTCCACCGTTGCTTTCACCCATGGCCACCACGCTGTATTTGTTCCTCCTCAACGCCTTAATAACGGAAATGAAGTCATCGAAGACCAGTTGCTTCTTCTCCCGCATGCCTGCTTTGTGCCATTCCTCGCCATATTCTCCCCCGCCCCTCAGGTTTGCCTGGACTACAGTTACCCCGTTCTCAAGTGCAATTGCAAAAAGGGGGGAAAACCTCGGTGACAGTGAAATGTTGTAGCCACCGTAACCGTAAGCCAGCGCCCGCTTGTTCTTGTGCCCTCCCTTGCTGACAAGAAAATAGTGTATGTCTGTTCCGGATGACTTTGTCCAGCGGTCACTTACATTGAGATCCAGCAATCTGTTTTCCTCCACTTTCACCAGCTTCCCGACATTGAATCTGTAGAGCACATACGGGGTTCCGAACGATTGCATGTTGATTACGGCGCCGGTTTCATCTGAGTCAACAGATCTCAGTCCCAGAGGTTCACCGAGTTTATACGCATGGAGCAGTTTCCCATCAAAGTCGTAAAGAGTGGGTGAAACACTCGCGTGGCGCATGTGAAGCACAAGGAAACCTTCCCTGACAACTACGCAGTCCTCCACCGGATACCTCGCATTTACCACTGCTTCTTTTCCCTTCCTGATTATGCCCATACCCTTTCGCTCAAGGTAGCAGATTTTGCCGTCAACAATGCCCAGCGGTTTGGCTGGCGAATTGACTCTGAAGAGACTCTTCCACGTGGACGGATCGTCCAGCCTTCCCGAATAGATAACAGAATGGTTCCAGTCGCCGACAGTGATTGTGACTGCTTCTCCGCTGGTGTACATGTGTATGAACTCATTGGCTTTGAGTCCGTGTCCGAAAACTATTTTGTCACCAAGGAGCACGCGATGTGAATTGAGCTCCCCACCGTCGGGAGGCGGTCGGTCGCTGAATGTCTTGACAATGTAGTGTGAAGTGTGAGTGAATACCGCCTGAGTGATGTTGCCTTCAATGCTGGCTACCTGTTTGCCTCCCTTCAGTATCTTCATAGTTCCAGCATCAGAGCCGGAGCTCTCAAAGATCGCAATCTCGCTAATATCCTCCCTTGCTTCCACCCACTGGACAACCTTACGTGTGGAGTAAATCACCCTTTCGTCAACCTGCACCCTGTAGCCCTCTCCTTCGGAGAAGATGTTGATAATATGTTCTCCATGCACCTGGGAATGGAGCACTGTCTTCGTCTCTGTGTATGCTTCCACCCTCCTTTTCAGGGTCGGATCGATCCTGCCAAATACGGATTTGAACTTCTGTGTGTTCAGTCTTGTATAATTCATCGTCTGTTCATCCAGGTCTTCCACGAACTGAAAAGGATCTTCCAGGACCATGTTTACCAATCTCCGTGCAGACGGATCACCCAGAACCCTTACCGGAAGGATCGACTTTAAGTCTTGCTGATCACAGTGAACGATCTCAGTCAGAACAGGCAAAGGGCATAGCAGTAGCATAGAGTAACTGCATGCCCATGGAGCGGTCCAATGACGGCTGGAACAGTTTATTGGTCTTCAGGCGCCCTGAAAAACGAAGACCAGTCCCTTTTCATCGTCCATACTCGAATCGTGTTCGCGATCCATATATTCACCAGCACTGCCAATGCAGGAATGATAGTCATCGACAACGGTCCAGACAGTGCGAAGCTGTTCTCAGACAACCGGAAGAACGTGATGGAAGGTGCTTGTACTGGAGGATATTGCAGCCGTTCTCCTCCCGTGCTGACGCAAAGCGGAATTTTCCAATTACACTCAGACAAGTCCGGCGTATTTAGAGTACCAGATGACGAACGGGCGTATGCCCACATGCGCGAATTTGGAAAAGGGTGCGAATGCAATCAGGAACAGCACGTTGATTATGTGGATCGAGTAGGCAATGAAAGTTGGAAGGAGCATGCCGCTGAACCTGAATACTTCAACAGCAAGACCGGTAATTCCTGCGGTGAATATTGTGTAGAAGAAGACCCAGTCGAAGTAGTCATGATCCTGGGTAGTCGCTCTTCCTGTCCGTCTGTCGTAGAGCATTAGGCTCATACCAATGATAAGCGAGGCAGCACTCACATTTGCCAGAATCTGTATCGGGTTGGTAAGTGAGTACGGGTAATTGGCGAGGTTCGGATTCAGCATGTAAATCAGGCCGGACGTCACAAACAGCCCAATGAAACCCCACATGGTCATCACATGTCCAATCCACCGTGGTCTTCCCTGTTCGCACCCGGACATGCGCCTCTGGGCAAGAACCTCTGTAATCATAAGTGGAAGGCTCCCGAATATTGCCTTGATTCTGCGACCCAAAGAATCGTACTTGCTCTCTCTTCCACGGCTTATCCAGTAAAGCACCCTGATTATGGCTATGGCCATCACCGTGACTGCAAATATGCCTGCTACCATACCTGCAATATGCATCACTTCTTCAGGCACGAAAGCCTGGAACAGAAGCTGTGAAGGCAGCTTCAACGCTCCTACATAATAGAGCCCTGCGTAATACAGCAGCGAAGCCACTGCAAGCAGGACCGCAATTCCCCATCTTTTTGTCACGAGCAGATCGGCCACGGGCGCGAATGTCGCTGACCTGATCTGATATTTCCTCGCCGCCGCCATCGTGTTTCCCGGTTTGGCATCCCTCGGGCATGTCGCGCTGCACTCATTGCAGAAGTAGCAGAGCCATGGCTCCGGTGAACGCAGTATGTCTTCCCTGCTTCCAAGTTGCACGAATCTTACCATACTCCTTGGAAATGGTGCGCCGTTTTCGGACAGGGGGCAAACTGCCGTGCAGTTGCCGCAGTTGAAGCACAGTGCGGAACCTGAAGCGCCGTAATTCATCATTACGTCCCTGACTTCAAGGTCTACCTTGACGGGCTTGCCAACTGTTGCATATTCACTCAACGTCACGCCCCCTTTAACGCATAGGAATAGTAGTCTCCCCTGGTTTCCCCGTCCTTGATCTGGCCATATCTTCTGAGTGTCATGACGTAATATAAAGTCGTCTTCAGATCCAGGCCGGTGGCTGCACTGATTTCGGGTACGGTCATTGGCCCTTTCTTGAGTGCTCCCAGTATGGCGGTCTTGAACCTTGACTGTTCTTTCGCCTCGTTGAGAAGGGACTCCGTGACCTGACCAATCTCCTTCTTCTTCTGAAGATATGTCTTTTTGTCGCTTGTCCTCGTCATATAGAGCACCTCATTTTGCCTGGACCTCCAGTGGTTGGGGTGAGAACTTCACCATCGCGCGCAGCTGCGGATATGTGTAACCGATGAGCTGAAGCGCTTCCGGCTCACAAATGGCCGCACATGCCCCGCACCCTTTGCACATGGCTACATTAACAGATGCAACCTGCTCCCCGTCCTTCTGTATCATCGATATTGCTCCGGCCGGGCACTCATTCACGCACTCTCCGCATCCGTTGCATTTCGCTTCTGTTATGTTGACTATGTAAGGTTCAAGTTCTGTGTATCCTTTCATCAGCAGTGTTGATGCCTTAGCTGCAGCTGCAGCACCGGAAATCATCGACTCGTGGGTGTCCTTTGGTCCCTGGGCAGTTCCTCCTACCAGGACACCGCTAACTGTCGTTTCCACCGGTCTGAGCTTCGGGTGCAGTTCCTGCACAAAACCGTCCTTGCTCGAGGAAACCTTCAGCGAGGCGGACAGCTTTCTGCCCTCTTCATTTGGCAGCATGCCCGTGACAAGAACAAGCAGATCGACAGAAATCTCCACATCCCTTCCCCTGGTAAGTGTATCCTTCGTTGTTACAGCCAGCCGATCCCCTTCCTCCCTGACTGAAGGAGGGTTGAGTGGGTCATACCTGATGAAGAGTGATTTTTCCCTCGCGGCCTTCTCATACATCATTTCGTAAAGGCCGTAGGCTCTTATGTCCCTGTATAGATGGTAACTGCTGACACTGTCGCCAAATCTTTTCCTGATGTAGCTGTCCGCATTGAGCGTAGATGTGCAGCAGTACCTTGAACAGTACATGTTCGGTCCGCCCGTTTCACCCTGCCTGCTTCCAACGCAGTAGACGAATGCTACATTCCTGACAGGTTTTCCATTGAACGCAAGGAACTTGCCTGATGTATCTGCAAAGCGGAGGAATTCGGGAAGCGTCATGACACGCTTTGAATAGCCATATCCGAACTCGCCCATACCGGGGACATATGGCTGGAAGCCTGTTGACTGGACGACAATGCTGAACTCCTCCTCAAATTCAATAACGCTCTCTTTGAATGATACCCCGTCTCCGAAAATCTTCTGGCATACACCGCACTCAGTGCAGTTATTCCTGTCTATGTAAGCCATATCGGGGAGCCTGCCGTCCGGCAGCACTATTGCTTTCCTCTTCGTGAAGCCGTAGTTCTCCTCATCGGGCACCTTGACAGGGCACTCCGTCTCTGCCTTCCTTAGCAGTTCCATGTCAGCATTGGGCCTGATGTATTTTGGCCTCTCCCTGAACCTTGCCTTGAAATGTCCGATGGAGCCGGAAATATCAACAAGGTCCGTTCCTGAAAGAACCTCGACTTTGCCTGTATCCACTACTTTCCAGTACAGCTCGGATACAACATCCCTGCCTGCCCTGTGTACCGGGTTCACATCGGGTAGCCGTCTGACGAAACCACCGACATACGGATCCTTTTCCAGCAGAAGTCCATG
>JAJYOM010000111.1 GCA_021796175.1 Thermoplasmata archaeon | reverse complement strand
GCAAGCCAGTGCCTGAACCCTTCCGCAACCTTCTTTGCAGCCAATTCAAATTTACTTTAGATATCATCTATGAGATGCATTCACCAAATGTGTGTCGTGGATGTACGATTTGTTTCTAAACTATATCCGCACCAATGTTGCTAGTTTTACGGCATATGAAGTGTGGAAATTCGCGTTGCCAAAGTGAAGAATTTCGATATATAACAACATAGCTCAACATTTCGGGTTAACGTGTCATCTACTGTTTCATGTGTTGATTATTCATTCACAGGACCTAGCCAGTGAACAAAGAGACGCAGTCTGGCACGACAGCAGGGCAGTGCACAGTTCTTGCCATTTGGCAAGCGGCTGGCTGTGAGAAACCGATGAAAATCCGGGGGTTTGAAAAATGGGGGTAAATGAAGCATCGAGGACAAAAAACTGGTACACGTTGTGGACATCTTCCGCGACCAACCTAATATTGCTTGCATCGGCTTGGATTGTTTTGCTCTTTGCATTAAGTCCGTTGCTGGGCATACCGTGGGCGAGCCTTGGGGATTTCAATTTCAGGACGCTGATGTATTACCATGCCATTATGCTGCCGCTTGTGGGGATTCTTATTTGCATTGTGTCCCTGCTCATGAATGTGGGGGGAGATGTGAAGAGGCTCCTGCAATACAGTCTCATCCCGGCCATAGTGCTGGCAGGAATCGGTTCCCTTTTCATATACTCCATAAGTGACACAGTCCCGCTCTGGATGCAGATATTCGGCTTCCTTGTGCTGGACGAAATGGCCGCTTCCCTGATTTACGGTCTTCTTGTGATGCCGCGCGCGCAGGGCATTCCTTACACGAAGATGGGCATCGGATACATTGTTGTGACCACCTCAGTAATTAGCGCCTTTCTTGCAGCCATCGTGGGGCATGCGGCTGGCGTTGGTGTCGACTGGGGCTTCGGGTGGCTCCCCCTTGTTCCCGGCTATATTTCCGGCCTGGGAGTTACTGGTTCCGATTTCACCGCAAACTTAATCGGAAGCCACTCGCACGAAATGCTCCCTGCAGTGATGGGAGGCATTGCTGCGCTTACCATGATTTACTTCGGCTACAAGACAGCAGAAGGGTTCAGGCACTGGCTTGCTGACATCGGCCTCTGGATAATGGAGATAGGAGTCCTTGCAATGTCTGCCGCATACATTTACAGCGCAGTCACAGACTGGTCAATCCCCGTCATGTTTGCCAGCGGTCCTGGCGGCGTTAATGGCCTTGCCCTTGATGACATCCTCACAGGCTTTGTAGGAGGAGGTGCGCTCATTGGACTGGTTGCTATAGCCTTTATACCCGCGGAGCGACATGAGGCAAAGAATAAGGTCTTATCTGCGAGGGATCCGCTCAGGATATCGATGCTACTAAGCTGGGTCGTAGCATTCATTGCCATTGCTGGAATCGGTTATCCGATTGAGTTCAACGAGACATACTTTGGTGGTGGCGTTCCACCACCTAACGGTGCAGTAGGTTATCTGCATGATCTCGCGTTCATAAGGTCTCACCTGTTGCTTGGCTTCTTCCTGATGCCAATAACTGCCGGCATCCTTCTTGCAGTGGACGTAGTATACAGAAAGGCATCGACTGCAGGTTATCCTCATTATGTTCCACCGTTCGCAATTGTTGGCATGATGCTAGCATTGATTGGCGAATATATCTGGGTCGAGTACCTCAATTCCATCATCTTCTTTGTCGGATTTGGCATTCTAATATTCGCTCTCTTCCTTGCAGCTCTCTATCTTTATACTGTGCGACATCAGAGCGACCTTCCATGGGAGCATGGAACGGTGAACGCGCCTGCTCAGAAGGTAGAAGGTAGACTGGATCCGCACAAACCAATGGATTGAGCTGTTTCCGGATTCGGGTTAAGTATGAACGAGAAGCTGGTATTTGGGGAATATCGCAGGGTGGCGAATGCGAACAGGACAACCTTTCGGCTGCTCGGACACGAATTATTCACCTACGCAAAGATGACAAAACCGATGGTATGGGGCTCACTTGTAATCACAGCCATTCTTGGTTTTTTCACCGGGGCCGCTCTTACCTCCGAATTCAACTTTACGAGGTTCTTTTTGGTGGCGATCGCGCTAGCAGCCGGTACAGCCGGTTGCGAATCTATAACAAACAGGATTGACCTTCCACTGGACAGGTTGATGGACAGGACACTCATGCGGCCACTTCCTGCCGGTGAGCTTGATGGAAGGACAGCGATATTGGCAGGTTCTGCGCTCCTCGTGATTGCTGTCGCGACGAGTCTGGTGCTTGGTCCGTTGTTCCTCTGTTTAATGGTCTTTGGTATTGTTGACAATATTGCGGTATACAGCTTCTGGCTGAAGAGAAGGACGTCGCAGAACATACTCTGGGGAGGTTTCTCCGGTGCAATACCTGTCATGTTTGGTTTCCTCGCTTCTGATCCAGATTCTATTATACTGGCCATTCTGCTGTTCACGCTTGTATTTTCCTGGACTCCCCCGCACATCTGGTCATTATCGGTTGAGTTCAAAGAGGATTATGCCAGGGCGGGGATCCCGATGCTGCCTGTTGTATCGGGCAGAAGAACATGGGTTACAGCGATTTCCATTTTCTACATACTGATGCTGTCAACTTCCCTGTTGCTCCTGATAACTGAAGGAATGGATAACATAGCACTCTCTGCACTAGTGATACTGGACTCTATATCAGTGGCGCTTCTCATTGACTTTCTGAAACAACCGGAAGAAAAGGCTCACAGGTTTTTCATATTTCTGAATGCGTATCTTGTTACTGTATTGATCATTCTATTCGCCAATGCTGTGATTTGACTGAAATTTGCAGTTTCAGTCCTACCCAGGCAACAACGCCACGAAACCAGCGTGTCATTCGACAATAAAACGGCACATATATAGTTGAAGCCTCCGGTGCCAACGCAGACGCGTCAAGGTATTTGCAGTGAATTCACATGCAGATGTGAAAAAAATATCACAAAAAGGCAAATCTGCACGACCAGATCAATCTCAGAAAGAAACATTGTTGCCAATCGGTAACCAATTTGTAAATGTGTTATGGTCAATGGGCAATCAGGCATTTATTGATTGAAACTTCTCGGTGCCAGCTACAACTCGCACCAAATATCAGGTGCGGAATGTTTCTCTGTTTTGCCGGTGCGTTGTAACTTCAGGCGGCACGCATTGAAGTTGCCCGCGAATCAGGCAAACCCCACAGGGAGCGATTCGCGATTGCATATCGTCTGAGGGAAGAGTTAATGCAGCACAGAATGAAAAGGACAAATTAAATTAGTTCCTGCGATTCAGTGACCGGTCAGTACAATGGTTTCGGTCAACAACTTCTGGAATGAATGGAAGGGAAACTTCACACAATGGCTTGACAGTCACTATAAACTATCCTGGGAAATGAGTCCTGGTGAATGGACCCAGGGTGTGATGTACCCTTACCTTCTGTATATTGCAAGGGATAAGTTAGGACTTTGGATTCGGTTCGCACAGGAGGGCAGGTCTGGCGCCGTGCTGTACGATGAAAATGCGGAAACCGAAGTGGCGCACATCGAGCACGAGAATGAAAGGGACGGGGTAAATGACAAGCTCCAGGGTCTTTACGCTTCCAAACCAAACCTCAAGATTGTGATCACATATGGAGATCCGAAGGGCGGCGAACCTGATGTCAACAGGCGGGAAAACAGGGAACTGATACATTCATGGAATGACACTCTCATCAGACCGGCACTTGTTAAGGCACTGTCACAGCAGACTGAACAGGAATGGCTGTTCATAATTGGCCTTGAGTATGACTTCAGGGGAGAGTCCGACTGGATGGCATATCACTATTCGACAGCAGGTGGCAAAGTCTCAGTTGTTGAGCTCGAGTAGTCCGTCTTCCCATAATATCCACTTTGGTCTGAGAGCCGTTATCCGAAGCATGCACAGGAGCCAGTTGTCATTGTCCCTTCAGAGTCCTTCGGCAAAACGGTCCAAGCTGCCACCCCTGGCCCGGGTCAGGAATTCAATCAAAGTCCTTCCCAAGGTATATTATTCGGCTTGAAGTTAAACTTCAATGCGGGTAGGGTGAGGCAATGCTCTGCAAGAACTGCGAAAAGTGGTATGGCGCGGATGACGACGGCTTCGGTCCGTGCAGCATAAAGAACAGTCGCGGGGATAAGCGCTACATTACATTCTCCTTCCATCACTGCGATGAGGTTTATCGGGATGTTCCTGACGACGCCTCTTCCCCGCATGTAGTCCCTTAGCCGTCTCAATCTGCCGGGTAGTTGAATCAGCTTCCATGGTTGTTTTCTCCGTTTTCCGTGTGCAGATGCGAACCTGATTGCAGTGCTAAGCCTGCAGGGAGATAACTGAACCCAACCACCCTCAGTTCAGCCGTAACTTTTAAGATGAATACGTTGATACTGCCTGCCACACCAGTCCAAAGAATAAACGGGGGACAGCCAAACGCGGGTTGGACTGGTGGCTTTTTCAGGGCCGATGTCGCTTGAGCTGATGGATGCAATTTACCCTTTACCACTTGCGCAACGTATATAATCGAGGGACCTTTACTATCTACCCACACGCTGGACACGGAGATTCAAATTGAGCATAAAAAGCAACAGAGAGAGGCAGGAGCGGTTCGAAAGCAGGCAGGGGGCCATTGTCGAAGGTGAGGAGGGGACTGACACCTATATGCGGGTTCCACTCCCCCGCAGGAACGAAGGCGAGATGCTGGCAGTAGCCGACCAGCTCCTGGGAGGCTCAAGAATCAGGGTGCAGTGTGCAGACGGGACTGCACGCATGGGCCGCATACCCGGCAAGATCAAGAAAAAGATGTGGATCAGGGAAGGAGACCTGGTCATAATCCGACCGTGGGATTTTCAGGCTGACAAAGCGGACATACTTTACCGTTACACGAAGACGCAGTCTTCTTATCTGAGCAGAAGAAACATGATACCGAAGGGGATCAATGTTTTCTGAAGGGCGACCCGGATTGATTTAATTGCCATCCTGGAAGGAAGAGGAAAAGTACCTGAAGCTGCTCGAGCCCTATGAGAAGAGAATAAAAGGGGTAGAGGACAGGAAGGTCTTCGATCAGTTTTTTGACCGTCGTACGCTGATGAATATCTATGAAATGATGAATGACGGCGTAATTTCAACAGTTGATTTCATAGTCGCTACCGGGAAGGAGGGTGGTGTCTTCAAGTGCACTTCCGCATCAGGGGAAGCGGTTGCGCTCAAGATATACAGGATATCCAATGCCACATTCAAGACGCTCTCTGCATACATAGCTGGTGATGAACGTTTCCGTGGAATTACCGGCAACTTTGCAAAAACCATCAGTATGTGGGTTCAGAGGGAGTACGTGAACCTCGAACGGTATTTCAGCCATGGACTGACTGTACCAAAGCCTGTCGCACGCAGAGAGAACCTGCTGGTAATGCAGTATCTTGGCACAGAATCCGGGCCCTCACCCTTGCTTAAAGACTACACCATGACTGAAGATGAGCCCGGGCGCTTTTATGCGGCCGTGCTAGATTTCATCATACGTGGTTATACTGAGGCGG
>JAJYOM010000110.1 GCA_021796175.1 Thermoplasmata archaeon | reverse complement strand
ATATCTATAAATTGGGTATGCTGGGTATCGCTCGTTCTTGAATTGCACGGTGTGTGATAGTATGGGTAATATCAATCGCATTATTGAAAGGAACAAAAAGGCAAGAGTCGGCCATCAGTTGACGAAATACTCCGACTCTTCTTGGACAGTGGACATTCTATCTACAGTTGGAGATTAGAGACTCACACCCAATTTTCTTCAAAAGGGGAATGAAAGAAGACTGTCGGAAGGGCCATGCAATAAAATGAGTCAGCATTCTACCGCTTCAGAAGAAGTTCTTTCCATTCTCTATGAACCCGTATCTACACCTTGAAAACAGCTACGTGGAGAGCTTGTGGTGCCTGCCAGATATTATACGGCCACCCTGTCGTACAGTATTCCGCAATGATTCAGAACTTCTATTCAGGATTCCGTTGGCCCTAGCCTCAGCAACCTCCTTCTTCCGTTTCCTAATTGGTCCAATTCGCTGTTCGTCCTCTTACCTTTATCATTTTCTTATGATAATTTATCTCCTGTGGCGATTCTGTTTTTGACGGGTCCGGAACACTTATCGAGATGACCGCATTGCACTTTCTTATTGACACCATAGAACGTAGATTCAAGATATTATTGCCCAAGGTGGAAATCAGTTCTCATGGATTGGACCAATTTGCCAAAGAAGGAATACGATAGTAGAAATCACGAACAGTGCAAATGCACTCTCTTGCATTCTCTGCCCAAGTATAGTCCATACCACAGAGATGGAAATAGTCGGCAACATTTGCCAGGTATTTCGAATTATGTCTGGAGTTCATATATCTATAAATTGGGTATGCTGGCCGCGCTGATGTTGTCTTGTTCGAAGGGGGAATGATGGCACTGTCGTAAGTTGGACCGGTACTGTACGGCGTATGGACGAGAACCAGGTTGGGAAAGGTGTCTTTAAGCAGGCAGAATAATGAATTTGCGTAAGTTCCCACCCCCGAGGATGGAGATTGATCGGTGATGATTGCAATTCTTGACGTATTCATGGTCATTTCTTTTCAAACCATAAATTCGATGAAAGGATGAAGTGACTGCTCCTCTTTTGTGCAACTTCTATTTGTGTGGTCTACACGGTTGAAAGTCTTCCGGCGAAATATACTTTCTGGTTCATGCTTTCGTGACGAATGTTATACTCATCTAAGTACTCTACAGGTGCAAGGTGGTTTAGCGACGGATGCGGTCTCCTGTTGTAGTCGAAGACAGCCTCATCGATCATCCCTTTGTTTCGGCGAACGCTGTTGGTTCCCTCACTGATATGTAGTCAGCCTTGAAGTGGTCGTTGAGCGATCCCTGCATACCGTTGTCCTCCAGCCAGCGCTTCCTTGTGCTCTCAAGCCTGATGCCCGGACATCGCGCACCTTCCCTGAACTTCCCAGCCTGAATTGCGGCCCGCCATCCGTCTTGCGCGCCAGTTCTGGCACTCTGCCATCGGGGAATATGGACATCACCGTCCTTTCCAGTACCGCAAGTGCATCAACCGCGCCTCATGAACGCATGAGCTCGTGCCAGACTAACTTACTTGTACATGAGTCCTCTATGGGGATTAAAGGGACAGGGCAGCAGTCAGTTGTGTCCTGGTATGGAATGTCAGTGAACCAACAGCTGTTTGGCACATCCGATGACAGATAGCCTGCAGCGGGCAGTCCCGGTCCCGGGAAATGCGACCCCTACAGAAGCGACTCTTCCGTGAGCATGCGGCAGATTCGTTGTCCGCTAATGAAAAGCCCATCTGGCTTCCTGAGTGCGGCCCATGCACCCCGGTAGCGGAATGTTGGGGCTCAAGTGCAACCCTCCTGACCGCCTCAATTGTCCCATGTTCGTCGGATCGAAAACGGCATACACTCCTTCCGAATGGCTTGCAGTAGAGTTCATGCCTAGATATTCCCGCCAGTGCAGCAGTTCTTGAGAGGCTGCTTATGCCATTATCCAGCATGCTATTCACGATCTCAATCTGCTGGTTTATCCCCTTTCTTCTGGAATATCTCTGAGCACTTCGATCGCTATCATGAGGTCGGCTACCAGCTTCCTGAGACGTGTGATCTCCTGCTTCAGCACCGTTGCCTAGCTGCCATCTGTGGAACGGAGGAATTCCTTCATTCCATCGATTGCCTTCTCCCTCCCCAGGTAATAAAGTGTGGAGCTTACGCTGTGCTGTCTGTATATTTCGTTAATGCTGGTGTCGGGCAGTACTCCCACGAGCATTATTTACAGTTTCTGTTCCGCCATCCTGCGCTGCACCCGATTATATCTTTACACATGTGGTCAGGATGCCCTGAGAGGTTTTCAAGGGGAAGAACAGTCTATTGTGAGCAAACCATGAGCGATTACGCATCCGTTACAAGGCAAAAGATCAAACAGAAGGAAGACGATTGCCTTGGGGTGACTGCATGACCACAAGGAGAGCGTTCTCCGCCCAGGAGAAGATGGAGATACTCAATGAGGGATTGCAACCAGGGGCAAGTGCCGTCGAGGTCTGCAGGAAGCATGGAATAGGCAGCTCACTCTACTATCGGTGGAAGAGGGATGCGAAAGATTGTATGAAAGTATTCATTTCCTCAGAAGGAGTAAAGCTATTCGCTTTCTGATACTGAGCTGCTCAATACCTTTTTAAGAAGAGAACAACATTGGCTTCCAAGATGATTGATAGAGTTCCGTTTTGTACAGTAATAGGGGGCTGAGCATACTGGTGCAGCGATCAGTTGAGCCTATTCCAATTTACGAGCCGGAGATTACGACTGATGACATGCGAACTGTCGAAGAGGCTATCAAATCAGGCTGGGTTAGCTCCAAGGGTAGCTTCATTGATGAATTTGAAAGGAAATTCGCCAGTTATATTGGAAAGAGGTATGGAGTATCTACCAGTAGCGGTACTACAGCACTCCATCTTGCACTGCTGGCACTAGGAATTGGAAAGGACGACAATGTGCTAGTACCCTCTTTGACTTTTGTCAGTCCTGTCAATGCGATACTTTATTGTGGAGCTGTTCCTAAATTTATAGACATCGATCCGGAAAACTGGGGAATTGAACCGGAATGCATCGAAAAAGCAATAGACTCAAAAACAAGAGCGATCATTGCAATTCATTTATACGGTAACCCTTGCAAGATAGAGCAAATACAGGAAATCGCCAATCGACACAATATTCCGCTGATTGAAGACTGTGCGGAGGCTCATGGTGCGGAATATCGCCACAAGAAGGTGGGACTGTTCGGAGTGATAAGTTGCTTTTCTTTTTATGGCAACAAAATGATTACAACAGGGGAGGGAGGCATGTGCCTTACCGATGATCCGTTGATTATGGAGAAGATGAGAGTACTAAGGGATCACGGGATGAGTCAAAGCAAGAAGTACTGGCATGACATGGTAGGATACAACTACAGAATGACCAATCTTCAAGCCGCTCTAGGAGTCAGCCAGCTGAAAAGGATTGATGATTTAATTGAGAGAAAGCGTAGGATAGCGAGCCTTTACTCTGAGTTTTTGTCGAATAATCCAAACATCACGAGCCATCATGATGTCCACGAAGATAAGAGGACATTCTGGCTTTATACAGTATTGATAAATGGATTGGATAAAGAGGAGTTTCGGGACATGACTATAGATTCTCTTAGAAAAATCAGGATAGAGACTAGACCGTTCTTCTACCCGGTTCACACGATGCCCACTTATTCCAAGTATCAAAAGGAAAAAATGACATACACAGACTCAATCTGGTTTAGAGGTATTAGCCTTCCTTCCGGGCCGTTGCTAAAAGAAGATCAGATTGAACTAGTTTCATCGGCTCTGAGCGACCTTTGCTCAAAGGTGACTCGCTAGAAAAAAGGTAACAGTTCAGCTTTCTGGTAGGACTGCCTGAGGAATCCTTGCCATGAACCAGTCACTGGCGAGTGACCTGAGCACAAGGTCGGTGAAGTTGATTTTCCTCTTCAATGATGTCCTGTAAATCGAGAGAATGCACTACAGGGAGTCCGCACCCTCCCGTGTCCTCCTTCCACCGCTCACCTTGCGGTGAAGCACACCCTGCCTGACAGCGTTCTCGGCGTCGTTGTTGTGCCACGGCACTCGGGATGGAGGGGGAATGTGAAGAGCTCACCCATTCTTCTCCTCAGCTCCTTCGAAATGCGTATGCAGTCCCTGTCATGGTACTGGCGGGAGAGCAGCCTCTCCATACGTGAGGTGCATTTCCTGAACGCCATCAGCCTTGCCCTCCCGGTGCGGTCTTTCCTGGAAACGGCGTACGACACTATCGAGCGGTACCAGTCCGAGAACGATATGAGCTCATCGGGAAGGCGGCCTCTCCTGACCATCTTCGCCTTCTCGCCGCCAAGCAGGTTCCTCGGCTCGATACCGTGCCTGACTTCGGCCCTCTCAATCCATCTGTTTGTATGCAGGAGGTCGAGCTGGTGTTCCGCCGTCTTTATCGCATCATAGGGTTTCCAGGCGTCATGGATCATGACGCCGCTGTAACCGGAGAGCAGCTCCATTGGCACGCTCCTGCCCCTGGTGTTCGCTATCCTGTAGACGACGGAGCTGTTAGTGGATGCTACCCACATCCATCCGTTCTTTCCGTTCACCCTGAGCGATATTTCGTCCAGGTTGCAGTGCCCGTGTCTCTTCAGTGATGACTTCAGTCTGTCGTATCCGGGCATGAGCCTGTCCGCCACCCACCTCTCAATGCACTGCAGCGTGGAAACGCCGATGTGTATGGAGAGGAACTGTTTCAGCAGCATTGCTATCTTCCTGAAGCTCGTTGCCTGCATCCTAATCGTTGCTACAAAAAGGATGCAAGCGACGGGCCGAATGCGGTGTGCGGCGGCAGCGGCGCCTCCGCGCTAACCCTGCTGCCGCATGCATGGCAGCGATACCGGTACACCATGATGTCGTATATGAGCGGCTTCATGACAGGCAGGTCCGAAACAGTTCTGGAGTATGAGTCACATGGTCCGCCCAGGCGTGAACCGCAGTTCGTGCATTTTTCCAGCGACAGCACGACTGGCGGAGCGTTCGTTGCCTGTTTCTTCCTTGAAACGCCGTCATGGCCCGGCTATCCTCCTCTCCTCCTGTCCGTGTGCCTTGGCCGTCAGTAGAATACTTTGCTCGAAGGCATACCGCCCGCCTCCGCCGTTCTGTCGGATGATGCGAGCATCTGCGGTGTGCTCCTGAATTTCTTCAGCTCCCTGTCGAGTTTCCTGTTCTCGTCCCTGAGTTTCTTATTCTCTTCCTTCAGACTCTTCAATTCCTTCTCGATATGCTCAACCTTCCTAAGATGCTCAAGTATGCGCCTTCGCTGCCCCCTGTCGAGCGTTACTGTTTTGTCATCCGCCTCGAGAAGCCTGATTGAAAGATCCCACGACTTCTATCGTTCACGGGTATAATACATTCCTAGTTATACATCTTTGCACACTAGATAAAAATCTATTACAGATATTGCCGATTCATGCTCATTTGCCAGAAAGCTGAATAGTTACGAAAAAAGCTTATGCCAAGAAGTAGTGTTGTGAAAGATTTAACGAAATAATAGAAAGTTGTACTGGCTCATCCTGAGGCTGAAGCGTGTCA
>JAJYOM010000109.1 GCA_021796175.1 Thermoplasmata archaeon | reverse complement strand
CATCCTTCTGACCGTACAGTTTTCTCGTTGTACGCACATCCGTACCGAAGCGCTGGGCGGCCGTTCTGGCTACGGACGCACCAATCGTGCTTGAACTCAGGCTGATGTCAGCGCCGCCCTTAGTGCGTTTGATACCCGATATGAAAAAATCGGATTCCTTCTGCTCGAATTCCTCACAAAGTTTTCGTATGAATTCAACGACACCGAGTATGACGTCCGCTCGCTCTCTGCCCACTGCCCTGACCTGAATGGTTGATTCGAAGTAATGACCGCTCTTCCTGTTGCATGTCGGGCAGGTGTTGCCCTTGATCATGATGCGCATCTGTTTGCGCTCGGCCTTCTCAGCGCCGTTGCTGGAAACAGTCATGGCCACCGTGACATTTGAGTAATGCTCTTCGGGATTCAGGCCAATCACTTCAAACGCCCTGAGGAATGCGCCGGACGGAAGCCTGGCCGTCCTTCGCAGCTCCGTTGAAATGTGAGGTATCGTGCCTTCGCGCAACCAGTGAGCACCTTTCTTTATGCGGCCGCATGACGGACAGATTTCGAAGGAAGCAACATCTGGCAGTGTTACGAACGCTTCTTCCTTAGAATAGCACTCTGCACAGAATACCATTCCCGAGAGTGCGGACTTTCCGCATTTTATGCAGAACATATCAATGCCTTTGTAACACTCTCCACATGATAAATTAACCTTTTCGGCAGTAGGGCATGATTCATGGTCCGGCCGAAGTTACGCGGCCTTAACGGCATAAGCGACGCAAGAAAAGCTTTTTATCGGCTACGGCTTGAGAATAACCTCTTGTTGGTATGAAGAGAAAGGTGGAAGTTGTTCCCTACAATTCAGAGTGGCCGGCCATGTTCAAAGCTGAAAAGGCAAGGATTGTGCCCGTGTTTGGAGACAGACTACTGAGCATCCACCACATAGGCAGTACATCTGTGCCCGGGCTGGCGGCCAAACCGATAATTGACATGATGCCTGTCGTCAAAGACATACTGGCGGTTGACGAATGCAATTCCGGAATGGAAGGACTGGGCTATACGGCGATGGGCGAGTACGGCATTCCGGGAAGGAGGTTGTTTTCACTGAAAATCGATGACATTACGAACAAAGTCCATATCCACGTCTTCCAGCATGGAGACCTGAATATCGAACGGCATCTTGCATTCAGGGATTACCTCCGTGCTTTTCCGGCAATAGCCGATGAATACGCCAGGATCAAGAGAGAACTGGCACAGAGATTCACGTGGGACATCGAAGCATACATGGACGGCAAGAACGGATTTATCAAGGAGACCGAACGGGAAGCCATAAATTGGTACAGGAAAAAGACGGGGAGCGAAGAGCAGTTGAGTTAAAGAGCGTACATCGATAGTAGCGGTTGAGAATAATTAATTAGCACCGCAGCACATCAATAATCAAATACAACATGCCGAATAGTGTTGAGGGACATGTCACCGGAAACGCCTGACCTGCGCAATAAGGTCGAAGACAGCAGAGGATTGCTGAAAAAGATACAGCTGATTGTGCCCGGTTTCAGGGGGTACCGACAGCTGGAAGATCTGAGAGAGGCGGACGAGCTTCTGCGCAGGCAGGTTGTCCAGGTGCTACAGGGCACGGAATCGCTCGTCAAGCAGGCGCGGAGCAATATGGTGAACAATGGAGACTACGGCAATCTGCAGCCTGTTGCGTCGCTGCTTTCAAAAATGCAATTGCTCGAGGGGGAAATCATGCACGCCGAACAGGGATACTCAGGTTTCTCTCCCGCAGTGAGAGTGAAACAGCAGACACTCGATTCACTCTATGATTATGACTATGCTTTTATCGCGGCCGCTAATCAGCTGAAAAGCACGGCGGATGGAAGCGGCCTCTCATCACTTTCCGGCGACAGCCTGAATGCTGAACTGGCAAAGCTCTCGGGCATGGTGGACAACATAAGAAACACGCTTTCGAAGAGAATGGAAGCGGTGGAGAACATCAAGGTGGCGTGATACAGATATGTTTGGCAGAAAATCCAAGGAAATACCCTATTCCGGCGGCAGCGTAGCAGGCTCAATAACAATTGCCTGGGAGACGCAGTTCAAGCAGGACAACGTTATGTGGAAGGTACCGCGCCTGATAAGGCTGAACGACAACATAGTCGTCAGGGAGGATGAGATAGCTGTGTTCTTCAGGGACGGCAAGGTGCTTACTTATTTCGACCAGCCGGCCAGGTATGCCCTGACAGACTTCAATGCCCCCATTGTCGGAAAACTGCTGAAGTTCTTTTCAGGGGTCCAGCAGCAGGCTGAGGTCTATTATGTTCAGAAGAGATTCTTTGACGGCAAGTTTGGAAGCACAGAACCGTACGAGTTCACAGATCAGCTCTTTGGTGTGGTGAGCCTGAGAGTGTTCGGAGAATACAGATGGCGCGTGTCCAATCCTGAGAATTTCATAAATCAGTTCGTCGGTACTTTCAATGAAGAGACGATGGACCAGGTCGAGAGCAGGCTGCGCGACCAGATGGTTGTGCTGCTTTATTCCGCAATAGGCAAGATGAAGGACAAGGGCCTGAAGATAACCGATCTTGCATCAAACCTGACTAACATCGAACAGATAGTGCTCGCGACATCGCCTGACCATTTCCAGCAGTACGGCATTGAAATAAACAAGGTACCCGGCCTGACGATTAATCTGCCTGACTCGGTTCAGAAAGCCATCGATACCAGGTCAGAGATGTCTGTCCTTGGAGTGAACTATATGCAGTACCAGGCGGGACAGGCAATGGTGGATGCATCGAAGAATCCGTCCGGATTTGCTGGACTCGGGGCGGGGATGGGAGTAGGCATCGGTGCAGGCGCAGGCATGGGTTATGCGATGTCAGGACAGATGATGGGCGCTATGCAGCCGTCCAGGCAGTGCCCGAAGTGCGGCTCGCTCATAACGACAGCGACAAACTTCTGCCCTAACTGCGGCGCTCAACTGGCGCAGCAGAGTCAGCAGCAGACAGTCAAGTGCCCCAAGTGCGGTAAAGATGTTCCCGCCGGGGTGAAATTCTGTCCTGATTGCGGCGCCGAAATGAGCGCTCCGCTGCCGAAGTGCGGCAGCTGCGGCTTCCAGCTTACTTCTGCGGCTAAATTCTGCCCCAACTGCGGCAAACCAATCTGAGGTGTCATGATGTTCTGTTACAAGTGTGGTGCACAGCTTCCGGACGATGCAAGATTCTGTTACAAATGCGGCGCACAGCTGGGAGGGCAGGCAGGACAGGCAGGCGCACCGTCCCAGCCGGCCGCCACCGCTGCCCCATCTCCGGCCGGTTCGGCAACCATTGCGGGACCGCAGGTCACCGAGATGAAGTGTCCGGGATGCGGCGCGCCAATCAAACCGCAATTCGGTGAGATGGTTGTGACATGCGATTACTGCGGATCAAGCATCAGTCTTTCGACAGACGGCTGGCGCGGTGTGGACAAGCATACTATGCTGCCCCTGAAATACGGGACGAAGGAAAGCGCACTCTCGCTCCTGGGCAGTATCATGGACAGAGGGTTGTTGAGAAAGCATCTGCAGGAAGAGTCTGTGAATGAGGAGATGACGCTCAGCGTTGTACCGTACTGGATCGTCCCAGTATCGGCCAGGACCTCTTATACTGCAGTGGACGCTGCTGCCGAAGTCGGGAGCATAGCCACCACCGCCGCTCTTTTCGGCCTGATGGGCGGAGCGTTTGGCGGAGGTGGAAGGAACTCGGGTTTCGGCATGGGCATGATGGAAGGGACGATGTTTGGCGGCATGGCGATGGGAGGCATGGGCGGCGGAAGAAATACAGTAAGGGCTTACTCCCTGGACGGGAATTACCAGTTCCCCGTCATTGCGATGAAGGCTCTTGCTGAGTATCAGCCGCAGGATTACGCGTTTGCACTGCAGCAGAGGGTGCCGTTTTCAACTTCTTCGATGCCCAAGTTTGCCAAAGTACTGAACGGCGATGTCGGTGAGGACGCTGCGAAGAACAACGCGAAGTCCGGCGTGGACCAGCTGCAGTCAATGAAGGCACACAAGCAGCACCATATGGTTCAGAAAATCAGCACGCAGACTGATGTTTCAGACCCAGAGCTGATGCATGTTCCTGTCTGGTTTGCCAGATACAACCACAAGGGGAAGAAGATCGTTGTAGTGCTTGATGCGAACTCCGGCGGTGTGATAAACAGCATCGGACTCGACTGATAGCGGTGGCCGTCACTTCTTCCATGTACCGCCAATGACCCATACAGGTTCGTCAGGATTGAAGTACTCCTGCCCCTCGACGCGCAGAGATTCCAGCAGCTTCTCGTTGACTGTGACACCGAGCCCCGGCTTGTTGCTTACCCGGAAGTGCCCGTTTTCCACCGGCGTCGCATCACCTATGAGTTCCCTCTTCCAGGCAGGGAAGAAATCATAAAATGACTCCTGTATGAGAAAATTCGGTATTGACGCGTCGAGCTGTATTGTCACTGCATTCTGGATAGGGCCGAATGCATTGTGGAACGCCATCTCGATGCCGTACCCCTCTGCAATGGCAGCCATCTTCCTTGCTTCCGTCACACCGCCTATGTTTGTAATGTCCGCCTGGAAGAAATCGAGCAGATGACGCTGTGCAAGCGAAATGAAATGCTGCTTCGACAGGACTCTCTCTCCAAGTGCCACCCTGACGTCCGTGTGCATCCTGTACTTCTTCAGTCCCTCCATGTTTTCAGGATGAACAGGCTCTTCCGCGAACAGCGGATTGAACGGCTCCAGTGCCTTCGCTATCCTAATGGCGGAATTAGGATTGAAACGTCCGTGGTGCTCAATCATAAGATCGACCTTGTCTCCGGCGGCGTCCCTGACCGCCTCGAGTCGTGCCACGGCCATGCGTATCCCCTCTTCATCTATCCAGTCGAAATATGGTCCGAATATGTCGAATTTCAAACCTGTATATCCGCGCTTTACCGTCTGCTTTGTACTCTTCTTCCAGTCCTCCGGCGTAACACAGTTGCTGTACCATCCGTTGGCGTACACGCGCACTTTGTCCCTGAACTTCCCGCCGGTGAGTCTGTGAATAGGCGCTCCGAGGCTCTTTCCGATTATGTCCCAGCATGCAATATCAAATGCACTCAATGCGGTGGTGCTCTCGAATGATTCGGGCAGATAGAAGTCGTTTCTGTACCAGTCCCATCTGTTGCGCTCGACATCGAACGGATCCCTTCCCTTGTAGAGCCTGCCGACTTCTTTCAGAGAGGCTACAACCGGCTGGACACGGAGCGTAGGCACCGCTTCGCCGTAACCTACGATGCCGTCGGATGTGGTGAGCTTGAGTATTATTGCCGAGGATGCCCAAGTCTGTCCCCTGGCGACTTCCTTTCCCAGCTGATATATTTCGAAATCGGTTATTCGCATAGACCAACATGGGCTGCTGATAATAAAGTATTACGGAATACATGTATCTGCGCAATTTAAACACGGGCGCTGATTGAGTTTTATGAGTGCATTTCAATACGAAGGGGACTCAGGAACGCGTGCTGCATTCGTTTGTTTCATCCATTCACGTTTTTGGCTGTGAGCCGCATGATGCCTGCTCACTCATACAGACCC
>JAJYOM010000011.1 GCA_021796175.1 Thermoplasmata archaeon | reverse complement strand
CTGGGAGACGAGGGTGTTACAGTGAGTGGCGCTGTTCTCCTGCTTTCAGGCGGGCTGGATTCCACGACTGTCGCTGCATTTCTCAACAGCAGTGGCGAGCAATTCCGCGCGATAACTGTCAACTACGGCCAGAGGCATTCCAGGGAGGTCGATGCCGCCATGAAGATTGCCGAACACTACGCTGTAGAGGAGCATCTGGTGATGCAGATAGACCTTGCACAGATTGGGGGTAGCGCGCTCACCGACAGAAGAATGGGGATGCCTGATGCAGGAAGCAGGGGCATACCTGTCACCTACGTTCCTGCAAGAAACACCATCTTCCTTTCAGTTGCTCTCGGGTTCGCGGAGTCAAGGGATTGCGACACCGTATACATTGGCGCAAATGCGGTTGACTACAGCGGCTACCCTGACTGCAGGCCCGAATATATTGATGCCTTCAACAAGATGGCAGCACTGGCTTTGAAGAGAGGGGTTGAGGGAAGGCCGGTGAGGGTGGAGGCGCCGCTGATGCGCATGAGCAAGGCGGACATCATCAGGCTGGGACAAAGACTCAATGCACCATACAGGCTCAGCTGGAGCTGCTACCGGGGTGGAGAGAAGGCGTGCGGAAAATGTGATTCCTGTGTCCTGAGGCTGAAAGGCTTCAGTGAAGCAGGTTTGGCGGATCCGGTGGCATATGAAGATCAATGAGATATTCAAGTCCATACAGGGCGAGGGTGTTTTCATAGGTCTGCCGACGCTCTTCATCAGGACTGCCGGTTGCGATCTGCGGTGCGTCTGGTGCGATACGCCTTACGCCCTGCTTGACTCCCAGGGGACCGAGTGGTCCATGGATGAAATAACTGCCGAGGCGGAGAGAAACGGGACAGCAAATGTCTGCCTGACGGGCGGTGACCCGCTCAGGCAGATGGATGATACAATTGAGCTCATCCGGAGGCTCACAGGAAAGGGGTATTCGGTTGTCGTCGAGACAAGCGGTGCATACGATATAGGAAGGCTGCCAAGGAATGGCAGCGTCTTTGTGAGCATGGACGTCAAGACACCGGGTTCCGGCATGTCAGGGAGGAATCTCATGTCAAATCTGGAATATCTGTCAACCGGAGATCAGCTGAAATTCATACTTGCAGACAGGGAGGACTATGTCTACGCGAAGAACTTCCTGAAGGAGCATTCGATCCCGTGTGAAGTGATATTCACGCCAGTGGGAGGGAAGGATCTGGGCTGGCTGGCGGAATCGGTTCTCTCGGAAGGCGTCAGAGCAAGGGTGCTGCCACAGCTACACAAGTTCATCTGGGGAGACGAGAGGGGAAGATAGAGCAGATACATCATATCACTGTTCTGCGAGTATCTGGTCAAAGCAGAAGGAGGAAAAGGGCTTCAGCCCGATGGCAATCTCCGCCTCAACCGGCGTGAGCAGTGGTTTGCTGTATCTGTGGAAGTCATCTATCGCAATCCTCGGGCACGCAGTAGATACGAATGCGTCGAAAGAGTAGTGGGATATCAAATCAGGCGAAACGACATTGGTGTGCACAAGCATAGCATTCCTGCCAGTTGCGATTATCTCCGTTACAAGCGTTTCGGCTAGTGCTTTCCTGCGCTGACCCAGCTTGGAGCTGATGAGCACACCGAATGAGCGTGCGTTCATTGCCCTCTCGATCGATGAAAGACGCTGTTTCATTATCCTGTCCCTCAGTGTATCAAGTGTCCTCACCGTCAAATCCAGTGGGTTAGCTGCAACCAGTTTCTTGTCGGTCAACATTGCGAGCCCGATTGGATGAAAGTCGCCGTCGCCGACATACAGGTACATATCCACCCGGTCCCCGATCCAGAGTGCTGAAGTATAATCACATCCCAGCAACTGTGCGTAACCGCCCAGTCTCGAATCTCCCCTGGATGTCAGTGCGTTCAGCCCCCTTTCCCTGATGAAAGAAACAATGCTGTCCAGATGCTGCATATGCTGCGCTGTTGTCACAACACCTATCGAGCCGGAAAGTGCAGGCAGTGCCTTTTCAACAACAGGTCTGGGATCTATGTCCAGAAAGAGATTGGCGAAATGCATCTTGGGAATTGCTCCGATGCTTGGCATCTCAGTATGACCGAACTGCACAACAAGGTCGGCATGTCCGAACAGGTGAACCGGTATGTCGCAGGCACCAAAGCATGGTTCAGAGTCCACTATCACCTCTGCGCCAGTCACACTGGCAACCCTTGACGCCACCTCGGCCGCGAATGCCCTCAGACCCTCCGGCAGCTGTATGGCAACCTTCCTTGCTCTGCGGGCATGGGAGGCTGCGGCTATTGCGTCAAAATCGACCAGGAATTTTGATCCGTCAATTACGGGATTGAGTGACATCTGCTGATGTGTTTTTTCAACTGCAGCGCGTAGATAAGCCTTTGCAGGGGCGGTTCATGGCTGTACGGACAAAATGAAAAATATTGATATACCATTCATAAATCAATTCCTTACATAGCGGTGATAAGAAATGCTGATTGGCATAGACATCAATTCCGAAAGGCCGATCTATCTTCAGATAAGGGATCAGGTTGTTTCTGGAATAGCCTCCGGAGAACTTGTTGAAGGTACGGCGCTGCTCTCAGCCAGGAAACTCGGCAGGGAACTGGGCGTGAACTACCATACTGTCAACAAGGCGTACAACCTTCTCGCCACGGAAGGGTTTGTCGCAAGCGATTCGAAGAAGAGGGTTGTTGTCAAACCACATGGAAACGCCAATGAGGGTTTCATAAATGCCTGGAAGGAGACGGAATCGATGAGAATCAGGGAGGGCATTGCAAGAGGACTGTCCAAAAAGCAGATTAGAAGGATGTTCTCAAGCCTCCTTGACGAGGTAAGCCGGTAATGGCATCGCCGGAAATCTTCTTAATCGACAATGCGGTCATATGGCTGTTCATATGTGCATTCGAAATGGCAATGCCATGGCTCGTACCTACAACTGTGCAGTTCGGAGTTCGAATACCGCCTGACAAAATTGGCAGCGGTGATGTGACGTTGCCGAGGCGTGGCTATGTCAGTGTCCAGCTGGTAATAACCGCGGCAACCTTTGTGCCTTTCATCCTGCTGCCCTACCTGTGGGATATGCAGGTATTTTCAATCGCTGCCCCGTTTGCTGTACTGGCACTCTCCTTCGGAAACTATCTCAGGGTAAGGAACGCTCTCATGGAGGCGAAGAGAAAGGGAAACTGGTACGAGGGTGTCAGGCAGGAAACTTTTGCAGAGATTGAGGACGGAGCCGGCCCGAGAGCTAATTACATGTATGCTCTTCCAGCACTTTTACTGCTCATTCTCACACTGGTCCTCGGCTACACTGTTTACCCTTCGCTGCCTGCCGTTCTGGCAGTGCACTTCAGTGTATCTGGAGTTCCGAACGGCTACGCTCCCAAGTCGTCGATTGAGTCTTTCTTCGACGCGATCATGCAGGCGGTGACAATCACAATTATGTGCGTGATTGCCGCGGCTGTTGTGCGAACCAGGAATTCAATAGAATCTCACATACCCAGGACCTCTCTTGTCCAGCAGAACATGTTCAAGATGCTCGCCGCAAAAACGATGCTGCTGATGTCTTTCTTCATCAACATATCACTCTTTATGTCTCAGCTCGCAATCTGGCAGATACTGCCAAGATCTGTTTCTGTCCTTGCTGCGATACCGGCCGTTGCCGGCGTATTCGGACTCACGATTCCGCTGGCGAGAGCCGGACAGTACGGCAGCAGAATGAAGCCGGACACTACTGAAAGTCAGACCGGAATTGCAAATCTGGACGACGATGCGGAGTGGAAGGTGGGCGCCGCTTACTTCAACAGGAAAGACAGTACAATACTGGTTCCGAAAAGATTTGGAGTTGGATGGACTTTCAACTTTGCAAATCCGCTGTCATGGCTAATACTCGGCTCACTAATTGCAATGCCGCTGATTTTGCTGCTGATATTCCGCGGCTGATACCGGATTGAGATGCGTCATGCGATTGCCGGTTCGGCAGCGTTTCTGCGTGACATGGATATCAAAAAGTGATCGCCGAGCCCGTAGAAGGGCCATTTTCCGGCAAACCAGAGATCTAGTGAATTGAGAAGCTTGAAGCGCCCTGAAATCTTGCTTACATACGAGTCAAGATCCGAAGGAGGCATCAGTACCGGTACTCCCAGAACACGTGCGGGGGAGAAATAACATGCAAACAAATCGCTGAAAGTGGCAAGAGTGTAGGAGTAGACGTCCACACAGAATCGGGAATTGCCCTCTTTGATCGGATTTCTGAGCCTCCTGAGAGCCCTGCCCGGTCTGAATGATAAAGCATATCCAAGGCACTCTGCAAGACAGAATTTGTTGAAAATGCCAGCAACAAACTTCCCATCCCTCCCTATCAGCGAATGGAGCGTTTCGGGAATAGGCTTGAGGGTTGGTTCACAATTGAGTGCTCCGTAAGTGGAATAGCAACCGTCAAATGTTCCGGGGGAGTATGTTTCGAGTAGTCTGTGCAGCTCGCCTGCCCGCATCTTGACTGTGGTCAAGCTGCTGGAAAGGCCTTCCTGCTTTGCCTTGTTTCGCACAATGTCGAGCATGGAAGAGGATATGTCGAGAGCAACTATGTCGTGGCCCTCCCGGAGCATTGGTATTGTTTCCATTCCAGAGCCGCATCCAATCTCAAGCAAGGACGACCCTCTGTGGAATGTCTGCCCCATGAGCCAGAGCGATCTTTCACGGAGCAGCATGTTGATGCTGTTTCCGGTTATGTGCCTGTCGTATTCAACCGATACCGAATCGAATTCGGACTCCAGCCAGGAAAAGTAATTGTCCTGGCGGGCCATGGACGCATTTTGTGCAAGCTGCAACCTGATGAGGCGACCTGGCTTTTCAAACCAGTGGTTGAAATCGACTGTACCGTATTTTGATCTGAATTCTTCAATGATGCTGTCCCGGAGGGATCTGTCTGTTTCCAGAAATGCCCTGCACCATGAGATGCTGCCTCCCTTTCTCATTTCGGCCGTTCCGCTTCTGAGGATATGTGAGCACCATCTAGCATTGTTGCCGGAAGCCAGCAGATATAAAGATTCAGATCGTTCCACGTAGGAAAGAGGGACCCATCCGCCTGAAGATCTCACCTCCAGGAAGTCTCCAGTTTTCGGAGTCGCTGACCGGAATGACATTCAGTCATATTGAAGGAAACAATGCTATTAATTCCTGTTTCATCGTCTGGGCCAGAATCAGCAAGGATAAATCTCACAGAGAGGTTTACATGAAAGCAGTTTGACTGCCTGCAGGCAGGAACGAAGCTATGCCAGATGTCACCGACAGCCGCGTTGATGTTGTGGTAAGAACGTACAATTCGGAAGAAAAGCTGGAGAATTGCCTAGATGCCATATCCCGGTATATACCTGTTAACAGGCTGATAGTGGTTGACAGGCACAGCGTTGACAGAACTGTCGAGATAGCAAAGGCACATGGTGCTGAACTGTTCTTCGATGACAGCGGTCTTGCTTCCGCCACAGCAACCGGCATCTCGCACTGCAGCACCAGTCTGCTCCTCTTTGTTGACAGCGATGTGGTGATTCAGAGGGAGGATTTCTTCGAAAGGGCTTTGGAACTTCTTGGAAAGAAGAACACAGGAGCAGTTGTGGGCATGTCAGTGGGACACCGGTTCCTGTATGGCCTGCCGCTTGGCCTCACGCTCTTTTCACTGGAGACGGTGCTTGATATCCGCTTTCCTGACAAATTGCAGGGAAGAGAGACATATTTCATTCAGCGTGAATTGAGAAGGAAGGGACTAGAAGTTCGTTATGTGCTTGATTCTATGATGCATTTTGGCACATACAGGAAAGATAGCAACTGGCCGGAATGGCAAGGTGCGCAGGTGCGGCGGGCGACAGGAGGCAGCACGATCGAGCTGCTGAGGTCTTTCGCGGTTGTGCTGCTGATGCACATGAATTCAAAGAAGCCGAAGAATGTCCTTTACACACCGATCTTCTGCACAAAACTGATCCGCGGGTACATGTCCCCTGAAAGATGGGAACACATGGAAAGAAAGGGTGCGGTTAACCGATTGTAAGGAGCGCGACTGAGCGGCAACTCCCGAGCGTAATGCCTGCTTTAAAGGGCATCGGCCTTAAACTGCCTTCGGCAAACGTTAATAGTGGCCGGCAGCTGTATGGCAAATGCCGGTGTTTCGAAAATATGGGAGATTGCCTGTTTGAAGATATATTCGGAGTACTTTCCTATTAAATATCTGTTCTCTGACGAAGGGCTGTGCCTTGGACTCGACACCAAGCGGTGTTCTTTCCTGTTCCTCGCATCGAAAAGCGGCCTGTTGTTCAGAAGAAGACCTGTGGGGGACAAGGTGGTTGAGAACCTGAACTATGACATCCATTCCATCGAGGCAGCCATCAGGAGAGAAGAGTACTGGCAACGCCCAGAACAATGAGACCCGTAGCTGTGCGGACCGGAGCCGGTGACAAGACATGCACCGCATATTGACCTGGAAATATCAGGCAGCATAGCTGAACATATGACGCGGCATTGTTTTCGGCAAGGTTCTGGAACAGGTTAAATTGCCTGGCGCAATCGGGATAGATGAAAATAGAACATGGATGGTAAAGCGGTCATACCGCCAGAGCTCTCGTTCGCTGCCCGGTGGTTTAGCGAATACTATGAAACGCACCGGGTGGAGGAGGTGCCGGGATTCCGCGGGCGTGAATTCGGTTTCATGTTCTTTGACAGGGGATATGTTCACAGGCACCTGGGCTTTCAGGATAGGAGTGAACTCGGAAGATACCTGGCTGACAGGGCACCATCGCACGCATACTACTCGACGGCCTATTATGAAAGACCGGGAGCAAGGACTATGGCGGAGAAGGGTTGGCTCGGTGCAGACCTGATATTCGACCTGGATGCCGATCATGTAAAGGGGTCTGAAGGACTTCCTTACGAACAGATGCTCCTGAAGGTGAAGGAGCAGATGATAAGGCTCTACGACGGTTTCGTTTGCTCGGATCTTGGCTTTGGTGAAGATGAAACAGAGATAGTCTTCTCGGGTGGAAGGGGGTACCACATACATGTATATGCGGAGAGTGTCAGGAAGCTCGGCAGTCATGAGCGCAGGGAAATTGTTGACTACATCACTGCTGCGGATATTGACCTTGGGCTGCTCCTCTCTACAACAGTTGTCAGGGAAGGGACAAGGGGAAAGCTGTTGAGAAGCACCAGGCTTCCGCTTGCCTCAGACGGCGGCTGGTACGGAAAGTCAAGAATGGCCATTAACAGGTTGCTTGACGACCTCGGAAAGATGACACGGGAAGAGGCAGTGGACTTGCTTGTTGCGGAAGGCATGAAGAAGAGCCAGGCAAACAGAACATACTCGCTGCTCTTCGAAGAAGGCAGGAAGGAGATAATGCTCAGGGACAGCATACTCGACTCGCTCACAGAGAAGGACGACGAACTGAAAAGATTCCTTTTGGTACTGCAGAAGAAAACAATCGAGCTGATGAGCGGCCAGACAGATGAGCCGGTGACAAGCGATATCCACAGGCTCATACGGCTTCCCGGAAGCCTGCACGGAAAGACTTCGCTCAGGGTAGTCTCACTCACAAGGGATGAGCTGACTGGATTCGATCCGCTGAGGGATGCATCTGCAGATTTCCCGGATGAAACAGTCAGAGTGTATTCCACCAGCTCGTTCACTTCCGAGCCTGTAGGCGGAGAAGCCGCGGCCGTGAAAGAGGGATTCAACGAACTGCCAGTAAGGACGGCTTTATTCCTTCTGCTGAGAAGAAAGGTCACATTGCAGCCGCCAGCCCGGAAGGCAGATGTTCAGCAGTCTTAGGCGTGATAATCAACTGGAAAGCTATTTAAAAAGAGCAGTAAAATCAGAAACCGTTTCAAATGAAAGCGATGGAGATTGAGCATGATCCACGCCTGGCAAGGATTCTTACCACGAGGGGGATACTGTTCAGCATACAGGGAGCGACAATGGCACTCTTCGCTTTCTACATACTAATAGTGAACGGTTTTGCGCTAGCACCTTTCTTCGTTCCGCTCTACAACGTCATTTTCCTGGGAACTATGATGCTCCTGATAGTCTCAGCTGAGCGCATCTTCTTCTTCAGGCTCTGTGTGGTCTATGGAAAGAGGAACGCTGCCAAATTCCTGATTGCAAGGAAGAGATACAGGGGTTCCATTGCACTCATAGCCATAGCAGCGCTTATTTCTTTCATACTTGTTGTTTTCACCTTTACCCCGCTGATGAACGTGTCAGGCAATTCCAGCGGTCAGATAGGGACAATAGAATTCCAGACGAACGATGTATTCGCTATCAACACTGTTAACAGTGTGACGCTGAAGAACCTGGGGCAGAACAGTCTGATTTTTGTCATAGTGCCCGCCAGTGACTATAATGCTGCAGCGTCCGGCTCACAGGGAGCGAATGAGAGTGCACTGATGCAGGTTAGCATCACAGCCGGAGTGGATCACGTTGCACCAGGCGGTACGACCACTGCTGACATATACCCCAGCATCAACTCCCAGTATTACATTGTCATCTTCCCTTCCGTAGGCTCCGTGAGTGTCAGTTATATTCTCGGAATGAAGTCGATGCCTTCGCTGTTTTACGCAATGCTGATGTCGTTTGCGTCTTTGCCTGTATCTGGTTACCTGGCCGGATACTCAAGGGTGAAAATGAAAGAAATGAGGACAGGGACAATATTTGCCTGAGTGCCACGTTCAGCACCTGAAGCGGGGCCACACGCGTGATTGGAGAAAATGTTTAATTATACATGCCGTTAGTCTGAGAGACGGTTGACGAAATGAAGGCATTTCAGGTAAAAGGGAGTTTCAGGGCTTCAGAGCGTGCGTGGCAGTCTTTTACATTGCAGGTCGCGTCCGAAGATACGGCCGGGGCCGAAGAGAAGGTGAAGACTATGCTGGGCAGCAGGCACAGGACACCGAGAAGATCCATCAAGATCGATGATGTGAAGGAGTTGGGAGACAAGGACATCACGGATTCTGTCGTCAGGCACCAGGTTGGCGTTAAACCTTGAACGAGGACGAACTCAGACAGACTCTGTCAGTTATGGACAACCTGAAGGAGCAGATAGACGGCCTCTCCGCGCAGCTTCAGCTCATACAGGATTCAGTAAATGATTTTTCAAGGGCCAAGGAGACTGCCAAACAGTATTCAGAGTCGGACAGCGACACTGAAATGCTTGTCTCAATCGGCGGGGGAGTTTACCTTCCGGCGAAGATAGTAAACAGCGGGAAGGGGCTGCTTTACACTGCATCCGGATATACATTTGAGGAACCGATACCGAAACTGGTCGAAATAGTCGAAGGCAGGATAAAGGAACTCGTGGATGCATCGCAGAAGGTCTACCAGAGGATGGCGGAGATGCAGACGCAGTTGAACAGCCTGCAGGCAATGGTTGAGGAAGAGGCCCGCAAGGAACCGGGCAGAGCGGGATGAACAGATGTTCACTGCCCTGAAGAAGAAGCTCGGCCTGCTCAAGAACAGCAGTGTGGAGGAAATGACCGAGCCTATCGGCGATCAGGGGAAGAAGATAAGGGATGACCGTCTCGAGGAGATTTGCTGGGATCTGGAGATGGCACTGCTGGAGTCGGATGTGGCAGAAACAGTGGCGGAGCAGATTGTTTCCGATCTGAGGGAAAACCTGAAAGGAAAGAAACTGGCGAGGGGCTTTGACCTGGAGGGAGCAGTCGAGGGTTCACTGAGGGACTCAGTCAGGAATCTGCTTTCGAGTCATACCGTTGACTTCTATGATGCGGTTTCAGCAGTTGAAAGACCTGTCGTCATTATGTTCGTTGGCATAAACGGCACTGGAAAGACGACCGCGATCGCCAAGCTTGCATCGATGCTTAAAAGCCGGGGCAATACGGTGATAATCGCGGCGGGCGACACATTCAGGGCGGGTGCGATAGAGCAGCTGAAGGTGCACGGAGAGGCACTTGACATCAGGGTTGTCTCGCATGAACACGGCGGGGATGCCGCCGCTGTTGCGTTTGATGCGATTGAGCACGCAAAGGCGAGGCACAGGGACTTCGTCCTGATAGACACAGCCGGAAGGATGCAGACAAACAGCAACCTTATGGATGAAATGAAGAAGATAAAACGCGTTGCTGACCCCGATTTTATCGTGTTTGTCGGGGATTCGCTTGCCGGAAATGATATGATTGAACAGGCAAGGGCATTCAACGATGCAGTTGGAATCGACATGGTCATACTCACAAAGATAGATGCCGATGCAAAGGGAGGAAGCGCACTCTCAATCGCCAAGACGGTGGGCAAGCCGATAGCCTTCCTTGGCACCGGACAGAGGTATGCGGACCTGATGAAATTCGATCCTGCATGGATGGCGGAAAGACTGGTTTCGGCTAACTGAGCACTCAGGACACGAACATGGATGTCATCACGCCTGCATCAGATACCATGTTCCTGATGACGGAGTACTCGTTGGGCTGGTGGGCCATTCCGTCCTCAGTGCTCCAGACAGCCGCCTGAAAGCCTCTCGCCCTCACTATGTTCGCGCAGGTGCCGCCGCCTATGCCTACAAACCTCGGCTCTATGCCCAAGACTCTCCTGACAGCCTCCGCTGTCTTGGTTGCTATGACGCTGTCCTTCGAAGTGGGAGATGCCGCAGTGCTCTTCCTGAATACTTCCACCTTGATCCTGGCTCCGGTCTGTCGGGAAAACACATCTGCAATCTCACGCATATCAGAGAGTATCCTGCCGAGATTGTACGATGGCAGTATCCTTGAATCTATGTAGAACTCGTCTGTCCCCGGGATGGTATTGACGTTCTCGACATTTGACATCTGCCTTGTGGGTTCAAAGGTTGAGTAGGGCACAGGCTGAAAAAGATCGTCCCTTGCCGAGTACCTGGAGTAGAGATAATCCCGTGCAAAAACAAGAAAGCGCGATGCCGCGACCTTTGCATTGACGCCGGTTGTCGGCATGCTGGCATGCGTCTGCCTGCCTTCCGTTTTCACGCGCGCCCAGAGTGAATGCTTTTCAGCAATCTCTATTTCGTCCCCCTTGCTGCTGCCGGCGTCGGGGACAAGGAATTCGTCCCCCTTGGCAAACTTTCCTTTTGAAGCAACGTATGTTATGCCTTTGGCGCTACCTAGCTCCTCGTCACTGACAAACGCGAGCTTGACAGAGGAAGAAACACCAAGCTGCATTGCCGCCTTTGCGGCAAAGAGAGAAGCTATCAGGGACTGGCCGTTGTCTTCCGAGCCGCGGCCGTATATCTTTCCGTTCTTTACTGCTGCGCTGAAAGGGTCTGTCTTCCAGAGTGTCCTGTCGCCTACGGGGACGGTATCCATGTGCGAGATGACCCAGAGGCTCGACCGGCCGCTCCCAACTGTCGCGATGATGTTCGGGCGCCTGCCTTTCTTCGCCTTCCTGTCCGGCGCATCGCACCTTTCAATTGCAGTGATGCCGTTCTCCCTGAGAAGGGAAACAAGGAATTCTGCCCTGTCATACTCTCCTTCGCCACCGGATTCCGGACTGATCGATGGGATGGAAATCATGTCGCCTAAAGCCTTCACCATGTCCTTTTCGAATGACCGTACGACTTCAGCCAGCTTAACATCTGAGGCCATCTGAGTAACCCAGATCAGCATACGCGAACCGTGCATAAGCTTTCCTCTGACAGAACGGCGCACCTTGCAGAACCTCAGTGCCCTTCAGGTTATCCTGGGCGGTTTGTCAACAACCGCGCGTTCCACCTTGACCCCAAGCTCCTTCATGAGCTCAATGCCCATATGCTCAGGATAATCCTCGCAGTAAACAACCCTCCTGATGCCGGCATTCACAATCATCTTGGCACAGGTGTTGCACGGCAGAATTGTGGAGTAAATTGTAGCATCAAGTGCACCCGGTCCTGCCTGTATTATTGCGTTCTGTTCGGCGTGGACAGCAGTGCATATCTCCATCTTTGTGCCTGAGGGGATCTGAAGTATATCTCTTATGCAGCCTATTTCCTCGCAGTGCTTCATATTGCGCGGGTTGCCGTTATAGCCGCTGCTGACTATATGGTTCATGTCGTTGACTATCACAGCGCCAATCTGCCTGCCGTTACGTATGCAGGTGCTCCTTTCAGATATGACATAAGCCAGCTTCATGTAGTATACATCACGTGGTGTCCTGTACTTGCGGTGCTCCGCATGCCCGCCCTGCATTTCCTTCTCCCTATCGATGATTGCAGTATATAACCAAACTGATTCCGCCAGAGTATCGGGCTACAGATAATATAGTTTGACAATTTAGGATGCGCGATGCCCGAAGAGGACGACGTATGGGATTATATCAGGCCAGTTGTCGTGGCCGTCGTCGTTGTCCTGCTGTTGCTCACAGGCATGTACCTGTATACTGGTAACTGGCCCCCGCTTGTTGTTGTGGAATCGGGCAGCATGCAGCACAGTTCAAGCTATGCCTATCTAGGTGACCTGAATATAGGGGATGTTGTCATGGTGAAGAAGGTAACTTCTTCCTCCCAGGTCAGGACTTATATTGATGGCGAGGCGAGCGGCTACTCGACCTACGGTGAGTTTGGCAATGTCATAATATACAGGCCGTACGGCAGCTACAGCACAACACCAATCATACACAGGGCAATTGTGTACATCGAATACAACACCACGGGAGGAGGCTATGATGTTCCATCTCTGTCCAGGCTGCCTGCATCGCAGTGGTACGTGCTCACCCCTGCGGGCAAGTCCCATGACGTCTACAACATACGCTACAACATAGTGATAAACGACGTTGGCTACACGCACGGACCCGTGATTATACCAATAAGCAATTTCGTCGGCAGGGCGAATTACAGCGGCTTCATAACAATGGGCGACCACAATCACGCTTTATACGGAGAAAATGCGACGGATCAGGCACTCGGCATATTCCCGGTTCCTGTCAAGGCACAATGGTTAAACGGCATAGCTGTAGGCGAGCTCCCTTATGTAGGCCTTATCAAGCTGGAGCTTTCCGGCGGATTGCCTGCCGGTACGCCGTCAAACAGTGTATATGCTCTGGTGGTCATACTAACTGCGATAGTAACGGTGCCTATAGCGTCTGAGATGCTCTGGAGCTACTGGAAGGAAAACTGGTCGAAGGGGTCGAAGGAAAAGAAAAGAAAAGAAGGCTCAGATTAGAGTTGTCTGGATCTTCGCCCTCGCATTCTTGTAAGAACTCAGCAGTTCGTCATCAACAAGCAGCTCCCTGGTTTCATTGAGAGGGACGGACAGCTCTATTTCTTTTGTCCTCCCACCCCTGCCGAATGACCTGACTCTCGCGCGCACTATTCCCAGCATATCCAGCTCTGAAATCAGATCGCCGATTCTCCTCTGTGTAAGCGGCAGTATGCCGACGGAATTGCACAGGTTGTGATAAGTGTCGTATATGTCGCCGGTGGTCATTATCCGTCTCTTTTCAGAATAGATTGTCATCGAGAGCAGGAGCATCTTCGATTGCGATGGAAGCGTCTTTACCGTCTCTGTTACCGTGTCAAGTTCGATCTTGTTCTTTGCCTTCATCACGTCTTCGGTAGTCACCGGTTTTCTCCCTTCCCTTTCTGCGGATTCCGCGGCGACACGAAGCATCTCCAGGGCCCTTCTGGCATCGCCATGTTCCTGCGCTGCAAGGGCAGCACAGAGAGGTATGACGTCTTCATTCAGAGCACCGGGCGCGAATACTGTATCAGCCCTCACCCCAAGGATATCAGAGAGTTCTCTTGCATCATAAGGAGAGAAGACTATTCTCTCTTCCCCAAGCCTGCTCTTCACTCTGGCGTCAAGGTAATCTGTGAACTTAAGATCGTTTGCAATGCCTATTATGGACACCTTTGAATTCTTCATGTCGTCATTGATTCTTGAAAGATTGTAGAGAAGATCGTCGCCTGTCTTGTATACTAGCCTGTCAAGTTCGTCGAGCACAACAACGAGCAGCCTCTTCTGCCTGTCCACGACCTCCTTGAAAAGAGAGTAGACACGTTCAATGCTCCAGCCGTTATATGGTGCCCTGTCCTCGGTGTTTTCAATAAATTTGTTTGCCATATGCTGGAGTACGCTGTAGTTTGTGTCAAGCTCGCAGCAGTTGACGTATATGAAATCTATTGTTGAACTTGACGAGCTTACTTTCGCTGCCTCATTTGCTATGAATTTCACTGTGGCGGTTTTGCCTGTTCCGGTCTTGCCGAATATAAGTACATTTGATGGCCTGTCTCCCCTCAGGCCAGTGGAAACTATCGCTGCCAGCTGATCTATCTCTTTCTCCCTGTGCGGCAGCACCTTCGGTATATATGATGGCCGGAGCATCTCCCTGTCGCTCTTGAAAATAGTGTTGGTGGCGATGTACTTGTCAAACACATTCGTACGAGCCGCAGTCTCATGCATAGATTTCAGTTCCGCCATCAAGAATCAGTGCTCCCATTAAGGAAAATTTGAGGGTAAAGGACCGGTAGACGGTGAGTAATACTAAAACGTTTTTTTTATTGCCCGCAACGACTAAATTTGTAGAGAAAAAAATTACACTCGTGCCCGAGGGCGATTCGGCAATGACGATCATTAATCCACAATACCTGATAAACATACGAGCCTTTTGAATAATGAGAGTCCTCTGTTTCCTGTGGAACATCGAACAGGTATTCGATTGTAAGAAACGGAATTATCAGGGTGTTTTATCCTTCGTTTCTGCCATTAAAGCGATATATCGGCTGGAAAGATCAGCACAGGCTCTGAGTACGAATAGCGGGTTTAAAATTACCATGATATTTTTTGGCGTAAATTTTGTCCGAATCACATTGCGCAGAGTGTGCTCTGGAAGCTGGCTTGCGATCGTTGTGGAGTGCTTCAATCTTCCAGTGGAAATCATGGACTCCCTTACATCTTGAACTGTTTCTTCTTTTCAAGAACCATTTCCTCATACTTCCTTGGCAGAACCCAGGCAAGATACTCTATGTCATCCATGTTTTTTACGAATTTCGCCTTGCTGTCAATTTTCAGATAATTCATGAGCTCCATCGTCTTCCTGACAGAGTCTATGAGCCACCAGCCACCGCCTATTACAAGAATAGGACCGAGGACAAGATACCAGTAAATCCAGTTGCCCGAGCCCTTAATCGCTGACTGGAATATAAGCAGCCAGTCAGGCAGCTTCGGGACAAACACTCCAATTGCGCCTACGAAAGTCACAAGTATGCCTACGGCAAGCATGACCGTTGAAAGCTCGAACCTGAATTCCCTTGTCATTGCCTTTGCCATGGATCAGCACCATACCTATGCTGACTTGCGCTGTCAGCAGACGGAACGTTAGCCACTAGTAGGACAGCGTATATAAATCATTCATCAGTTCTCGCAGTGCGTCTCTTTCAGAAAAGGGTTATACTCCGGGCGATTCCCTGTATGACGCAACAGGAAGCAAATCCAAATGAATGTGTTTATTGGAGTTGATGATACAGACTCGACAAAGGGGATGTGCACCACCTATCTTCTCACAGAATTGATCAGGGAGTTGGGCTATCCCGTACTGCTGGGTTATCCCAGGCTGGTAAGGCTTAATCCGAACATCCCGTGGAAGACAAGGGGAAACGGAGCGCTTTCGCTCTCCCTGCCTGGAGACAGCAGCACCGCATTCAAGATCGGTGAAGTCGGTGGGAGGGATGTGTTTGCATCCTTCACACCTTCGCAGGAATTGCCGGATACTGCGGCACTGCTCGAAAGTGCATCATCAGTGGTTGAAAGGCTCGCGGTTTTTGAGGATGAAAACACCAATCCTGCAGTGGTTGTGTCGCCTTCCAGGCCTGATGCAGGTTTCTACTGGAAGGCAGTCCGGGAACTCGTCGACAGATCCGAAGCGAAGGCAGAACTGCTCAAGGCAAACGGGCTATACAGGACGTGGAAAAACGGCAGAGGCATTGTAGGCGCAACTGCAGCAATCTCCTGGCTGGCAGCGGAGAAGACTTTTGAGGTGATAACATACAGGAAAAAGGAAAACTGGGGAACTTCAAGGAAGGTCGAAGCATCTGCTGTTGCTGAACTAAGCGCAAAGTTTCCATCCACATTCAACAATTATGATGCAGTCAACAGGCATTCATGCATTTTGCCATCGTCCCCGTGTCCCGTCCTCTTCGGCATAAGGGGAACTGATCCTGCACTCCTCCCTGAAGCAATGAGATATGTTGGCGGTGAGCCCATCGACAGGTGGCTGACCTTTGAAACAAACCAGGGAACCGATGACCACATAGTCGAACCTGACAGAAAACCGGAATTATTTCACTCCTATCTTCTGAGAGGTACGGTATCCTCAACCCCCCGGACGTTAAGGGGCGGTCACGTTTTCTTCTCCATCAGTACGGAGTTCGGTAGTTTCACGTGTGCCGCATTCGAAGAGACGAAGGAGTTCAGGAACGTTATCAAGAATCTGGCACCTGGTGACACTATCAGGGCATGGGGGAGCTTAAAGCCCGGTCCCTCCGTGGAAAGGTTCAACCTGGAAAAACTGGAAATACTCTCGTTTGGAAATAGGAAGATAAAGATTTCGAATCCGACCTGCCAATCATGTGGCAGGAAGATGAAGTCCGCGGGAAGAAGAAGCGGTTACCGGTGCCGCACATGCCACACGAAAACTGCAGAACCGGTTTATGCAACCGCCCACCCTCAGATAATGAAGGGACTTTTTGCAGTTGCCGCAGGGGCAAGAAGACATCTCACCAGGCCCCCGGAGCTGATGGCAGGCGACAACATGTCATCCCCGGAGCCTCCCAGCTAAACACTGTCAGGGAAACGCTATTTAAGAATGATCGCTCAATATTCATTGACGCTAAGGGGCGGTAACTGATGCAAAGATTGAATGAAGCTGTCATAGTTTCGGCGGTGCGTACGCCTGTTGGAAAGTTTGGAGGGGCATACAAGGAAACAACTGCAGTCGAACTCGGGCGGGCGGCTGTCCGGGCCGCAATCGAAAGAGCTGGTATTTCCCCTGGTGATGTCCAGGAGGCAATTATCGGGAACGTACTGTCCGCCGGTCTTGGCCAGGCACCTGCAAGACAGTGTGCAGTGGGCGCTGGAATTCCTTACAGTGCAGGCGCTCTGACTGTGAACAAAGTGTGCGGTTCGGGGCTGAAGGCGATCATGCTCGCGGCAAATTCAGTTCGGCTGGGCGAGAATGAGGTAATAGTGGCCGGCGGCACCGAGAACATGAGTATGGCTCCCTACCTTTCCATGCAAACACGCTGGGGAAACAAATATGGCGATATCCCGTTTGTTGACTCAATGATACATGACGGTCTGTGGGATGCGTACAACAACATTCACATGATGATCACAGGCGAGATAGTCGCCGAGCGGTTTAACGTGACCCGCGAGCAGGCTGACAAATTTGCATACAGGAGCCACAAGAGGGCGGCTGAAGCATCAAGCGGCGGCCTGTTCAAGGAGGAAATTGTTCAAGTCAGCGCGAAGGCCGGAAAGGAGAAAAACATCATCACGCGCGACGAGGGACCAAGGGCAGACACGACACTGGCCAGACTCTCGCAGTTGGACTCAAAGTTCAAAAAAGGTGGCATATGCACTGCCGGCAACTCTTCCCAGCTCAGCGACGGCGCATCCGCGCTTGTTGTCATGTCCGAGAAAGCAGCAGAGCGGCTCGGTTCTAAACCAGTTGCTCGCATAATTGATTACGTAACAGGCGGCACCAGGCCGGAATGGGTCATGGAGGCTCCGATTGAGACCACCAGAGAACTGCTGAAGAGGAACAACATGCACATTGAGGACATTGATTTGTTTGAGCATAACGAGGCCTACTCGACAGCCTCGGTAGCCGTAATGGACTCCCTTGGCATAAGGGAGGAAAAGTTCAATGTGAACGGCGGTGCAGTGGCACTTGGTCATCCGCTTGGCGCGAGCGGCGCAAGAATAACAACCACTCTCCTGTACAATCTGAAGAGAGCGGGAAAGAAGAAAGGTGTTTCAACTCTCTGCCTTGGAGGCGGAAATGCAGTTTCAATGCTGCTGGAGTTGCTGTAATCATGACGCGAATGGGTGTGATGGGACTCGGCACGATGGGCAGCGGAATAACACAGGCTGCAATCGAGTCTGGTTTCGAAGTGGTTGCCGTAGAGGTAGATGATGCTCATCTCTCCAGCGGAGCATCAAGGATCAGGACCGGCCTTGAAAGACGGGTCAAGTCTGGCAAGCTGAGCCAGCATCAGGTCGGGGGGCTGCTTTCAGGACTTAACCTGTCAACCAGCGTGTCTTCCTTCGCGGATTGCGATATTGTGGTGGAAGCTGTGTTTGAGGACGCGAGTGTGAAGGCTGCAGCACTGTCGGGTATAAGTGGTGCGGTAGGCCCTCAGACAATAGTTGCATCCAACACGTCTTCCATTTCAATAACCAGCCTTTCCCGGAATCTCAAGCACCCGGAGAACTTTATCGGCATGCACTTCTTCAATCCCGTCCCGGTCATGAAATTGCTTGAAGTCGTAAGAGGCTACCTGACGAGCGATGCAACCGCATCGGCAGCGCTGGATATAGGCAGGAGGATGGGAAAGGAGGCAGTCGAGGTTCGCGACTATCCCGGTTTCATTTCCAACAGGGTGCTGATGCCCATGATCAACGAGGCAATCTTCGCACTGATGGAGGACGTCGCGGGCAGGGATGATATTGATAAAGTCATGAAGCTCGGCATGAACCATCCTATGGGTCCTCTAGAGCTCGCCGATTTCATCGGCCTCGACGTCTGTCTCGATATAATGAACGTGCTGTATTCAGGTTTCAAGGATCCTAAGTACAGGCCATGCCCGCTGCTTGTCAACATGGTCAATTCCGGAAAGACTGGAAGAAAGGCAGGTGCAGGCTTCTACCAATACTAGGGTCCATGCAAAAATGAACCACGATCAATTACGGATACTTGCACTGACTTCTGTCGCACACTTCATGAATGACGGACTGTCGGCAATCTTCCCGCTGATGTTCCCTCTTCTTGCCACACTGATAACCTCAAACCTGCTCATTGCAGTGATAGCCACAGTATTCTACATTTTTTCCTCATTCGCCTCCCCCTACGCAACGAGCAGGGCTGAGAAGAGCGGCAACATGGGAAGAGGAATGGGTACGGGCATTTTGATTCTTGCCGCGGGAACAATAGGTATGGGTATTGTAGTCGCACCATTGCGCGTCCTTCCTTATGTGTCCTACGGCCTCATACTCATCTTTGCGGCTGTCGCCGGGTTCGGCTCCAGCTTTTTCCATCCGATCGGTGCCAGCCTGATACAGTCAACCTTTGGAGAGGAGGTCCAGGGGTTTGCACTGGGAACAAACGGGATTGCAGGGAGCAGCGGCAGAGCACTTTTCTCCACGATTTCTGCAGCAGTCTTTCTCTATCTGGAACTGAGCCACAACACTTATCTTGCAATTGTCTACGGCATGGTCGTGCTTGGATTTGCAGGCATTGTAGTTGCCCTGCTGGTACTGGCATATTTCACGCGCGGCAAGGGAACTCCTGCCAGGGGGAAATACACGGGCCCCCGCTCCAGAATAGGTATCCTGCCAGTTGTGAGGAAGACATGGCTGCTTGTGCTAATCACTGTCGTACGCAATATCTCAGGCACTGGTGTCTTCATATTCCTGCCGACTTTCCTGATATCGGAGAAATTCTCAAGCTACAGCCTGGGGCTCGGCTTCACAATGACAATCGTTCTAGCAGGCTCAATAGCCGGCCAGCCGCTGTTTGGAAAGATGTCGGATATTATTGGAAGGAGGGCCAGTCTTTTCATAACAACAATAGGATCCGGTTTATTCATGATACTCTTCCTGGCTTCCACTTCACTTTATCCTTACTCAGTCGTGTTTCTCGTGCTGTTCGGCACTTTCGCTTACAGCGGTTTTCCTATACTGCTCCCGATAGCGTATTCCCAGCTCACACCGGAGACAAGAGCCACCGGTAACAGCGTTATCTGGGCGGCCATCGGCAGCGGTTCCGCTGCCGGGCCGATCATCACGCAGCTGCTCGCCCAGAGGGGACTTGCCGGGAGTCTCTACGGCTCATTCCTGCTTCTTTCAGTGATAACAGTTGCAGTGGCATTCCTCTCCTTCGCAGTCAGTGTCAAGGGCGACAGGCGCCAGACAGGAAAGGTCATATCCTGAGCTGTTCTGCAAGCATGTTTGCCATCTTCTGCTCGATCATCCTGACATGGTAGCTGAGTGTGCTCTTCGGCAGATTCAGATCCTTGCTCAGGCCCGTCAGTGACTTTTTTCTCGGCCAGCTGAAGAAACCACCGTCTGTTGCCGCCTTGAAGAGCATCATGTCGACATCCGAAAGATTGTTTATTATCTTCAACGCGTGCAATTCGTAGAAAACCGAAGGGTACTCAAGGAAGAACTGCTCCTGTGTCATGTTCTTGAGAGACACAACAGTTGTGAACTTGTCATTGATATGGGAGGCGGTTGGCCCCTCCTGTCCGCTGCTGATGAAAAACCATTTTTCGATTCCCCTGTGAACAACCACAGGGTGTATCCTGAAGCCTGTAATACCGAGCCTGAGAAACATCGAAGTAGCCCTTGTCTCGTAGAATGCTGTTGCTATGCCGTTCTTCTTCGAAAGCAGGCTGAAACTCGCAACTCTTCTGTTTCTTGAGAAATAAGTCAGCGCCTTGTCAAGCTCCACCTTGTCGAGGGAGTAGAATATGGAGAACATCTTCTGCCTCCCCTCGATCAGCTGCGTGTTCATGATTAGTATGTAGGTATTCTCGAACTTCCTGCTCGTGTCGATATGTGGGCAATCCGTCTGTGTGACTGCGATTTCTGTAACGACCATTACAGGCTATATGAGCAAAAGACTATTAACCTTTTTAGTCAAAGTTGAACGTGTTCCAAAAAAGATAATGAGCATAAGTGTACTATTGGTAGACTATATCTTTATCAGCTGGTAGGAGAAATTTGAATGACTCAAACAGTCGTAAAACATGGCGCTTCTCACGCCGGAAAGGAGAGCAAGGACATACACCGCGTCGAAATAAACTACCGGGGCATCTTCCAGAAGAGGCTCGGATACAATATCTCCCACGATATTGTCTATGCAGCACATGCCGAGGGCAAGACGGCTTTTTCCAATGGCAGGTACAGCGACGATCCTCAGAGGAACGGCATTCCCTGTGCAAATTTCGCGTTCGTCTCCAAATCGATTGGCGAAGAGGAGCTCGAGGCTATTGCCAGCGCCAAGATGGATGTTGACGAAGCTGACCTTGTCCTTGTCTTGGACGACACGCTTGCCAAGGGTCTTGAACCGTGGGGTCACTACGGCATAAGGCCGATAAACCAGAAGGTTGTGGAAGGCGGAACCATACTCTTTGTTTCCAGGAGAAAACCGGAGGAGCTGAAGAGACTTCTGGAGAAGAAGACTTTCAAGTACAACATAGCAGTACTTCCAGGCGACAGAAGCTTTGCAGGTCTCTGGTATTACAGAGATGACAACTCCGACGTCAGATTCCTTGGAGCAGTGGCGAGGGTCGCTCCGCATATAGTGGACATTGAGACGGTAGTAAATTTCATAAGGAGCAAATACAAGGATGAGAAGAAAGTGGAGGCGGCAAAGGAAGCATATGATACCGTCGTTGTCAACGAGGTCACTCCTGATGATGGAATGGTCTGGCCATACGCACAGACCGTTTTGCCTGCCTGG